>JBBRFX010000155.1:0-9166 GCA_038241275.1 Chitinophagales bacterium | reverse complement strand
AGGAATTCTTTTCCAACTCCTGATTTCAAATATTTTTCTCTTCTTCTTGCAGTTTCCCAGTCTGGCTGCAATTCTCTATATAAATTTACCCAGGGTTTTAATCCTTTTGTGTAACGGTTCTTTCCGGTATTGTGTTCCTTCAAACGAAGATCTGCATCTTTCGCAATACCAACATAAATGTCGCCATTTACTTCACTTCGTATTGCGTACACTGTTATCATACGTTTTGCCTCAGAATCCCTGCCTGCCGGCAGGTAGGGAACTTGGATCTAAAGTTTAGGAAACTTCTCTGCCTGCCGGCAGACAAGTATTCTATCCATTGAACTACGGGACCAAAGATTTCAGGACGGCAAAAGTAAGTTTTTCTTTTAATCCCCCGGCAGTGAAAATATAGTTTTTTATATTAGCTGGCTGCCCAGGCACTGAACGTAAAACTTTAAACCCTAAACCCTGTATCTTTGCGCCCTAATTTTTGTAGTTATGAAGTGGATGAACACCCTTATTAAATACCGTTTGTGGCTGGGGCTTGTATTGCTGGCTTTAGCAGTTTTCGTAAATTATCAAACCAGTTTCTGGCCATCATTTATATTGTACTTTTTGGGAGTAGTCCTCATTGCCGGCCATTTTTTGTTTGGCCCCATGCGTCTTATCCAGTCTTATATGGAATCAGGTGATATGGAAGGTGCCAAAAAAGTGGTGGATGGCATAATGTTTCCCGGCCTGCTCATTAAACCCATGCGTTCGGTTTATTATACCCTCAAGGGCAACCTTGCCATGGTAGATCAAAAGTTTGACGAGGCAGAAAAACATATGAAAAAAAGTTTGTCTTTGGGAGGTGGTTCGCTTACCAAACAGGCAGAAGGCCCCAATAAACTCCAACTGGGTATGCTGGCCATGCAAAAAGGTAATATGAAAGAAGGCGAATCCTATATCCGGCAGGCTATTCGTGCTGGTTTGCCCGACAATGAAAACAATGCAGCCGCTTACCTGCAGTTATGTTCCATTATGATGAACAAAAGAGAATTCAGGGTGGCTAAAGAATATTTTAAAAAAGCTAAAAGCTTTAAACCTACCACTCCGCAGATAGTAGACCAGATAAAACAAATAGAAAAATACATTACCAGGATGCCGGGGTAAAAAAGCAAAACCCCCTCTTGAACTTTGTTCGTTCCCTGGCGGGAACCCCGAAGGGGGAGAAATACCGAAGCGGAAAATAATCCACCACTGACTTCCGCTTGCCAGGGGAGAACGACCGATACGCAAAATAAGTTTTCAATAATATTTAAAGCAAAAGCCATCGGTAAAATGATGGCTTTTGCTTTTAGAGTTTTCAAATTCGCTAAGATAGTTCTCCTCCTATAGGGGGAGCTAGAGGGGGCTGTACCGCTTCTCTACTGCCGCAAAACGATAATCAAATATCTCCTTTAACTGTTGTTTTACAAAAAGCTGGTTGGCAATATCACCCAAAAACCAAAAAGGCAATTTGTAATGCACAATGTCTGTCATTTCTACTCCACCCTCTACTGCTTTAAAATGATGCTGGTGATGCCACATGCTGTAGGGGCCATAACGTTGTTCATCCACAAAATATTTAAGATGATCTACATGTGTTATTTCTGTCATCCAGTAAAGCGGGATGTTCAGTACCGGCCTCACGGTATATTCAATAATTTGGCCGGCATACATTTTATCTCCATGGTGCCTGGAAACGATATTAAACCCCAGGTTATCCGGTGTGATCTCTTTCAGATTAGCCGGGCTGCTGAAAAAATCCCATGCTGATTCCAGCGGAATGGGCAAAAACTGAACTGTTTTTATACTATATACCTTGCTCATACTATTATTTACTCTCCTATAACACTATACCAGTCATTTTGTTTTTTGTGATCAATATTTGTAACTATATTAATTTTTATACAGAAGATGAATATTCAGCATACATGGTAAAAAAAGTAATTTTCTTAATCCTTTTATTACCCTGCTTTAACGGTTTAATTGCACAGGATATTAAAAAATATGTGCAACTAAATACCTCCCAAATTTATTCCAACCAACCCGATTCAATTGATTTTAGTGATATGGAATCCATAGGCGCTGCTATAGGAGATGCAAGGATTGTTTTTATGGGTGAACAGGATCATGGTGATGCGCCTTCTTTTTTAACCAAATCAAGAATGATAAAATACCTGCACGAAAAAAAAGGATTCGGTGTGCTGGATTTTATATCAATTTTTACTGTGATTTTTTCTTTTTTAGCCAGGCATCAGTCTTTCTTAAAAATGGAGCATTTTCGTCCAGTAAAAGTGCTTTATCAACAGTGATTAGGTATTTGCAATTATTTTGAATACAGATATCATAAAGAAAATTATCTTCTTGATCAGGTGAAAGCCTATAGATATTTCGGGGGGTAACTATAATGATAAAGGGTTCAATTTTCCTAATAATGAAATCAGCCTCGGCAACGGAAAAATTAAATATTTTTATAAGTGCCAGATGTATTTCAGATAACAGATAACGGTCTGCAAATACTGTCAATCTATTGCTAAGAATGTATTTAATTAATGTAGCAGTTTTAAAATGTCCTGCATACTTTATCCATACACAACTGTCTATACAGCATTTCTTATTTTGCAGCATTTTTTACCCTTATTTTTTTTACGGCATTCACAATTTCGTCATCCGATTTTTTAGCAAAAGGTTTTCTTTTTTTTATTGCTGCTTCAAATGATTTCAATTCATTAATGATATCATCGCCAAAGAGCTTTACTTTCAATTGTTGTTTTTCTTCTGCACTCAATTTTTTTGCAGCCGCCAAAATACTATTAAGGGAACTGTTTTTATTCTTATCAGTAGCAACTGGCATAGTAATTATTTTTTAAATGTAATTTACAGCAAATACCGGCTGCTTCAAATTTATTTTGCATCCGTCTTTCGCTTTATCTTTGAGGCATGATGAACTACCGCAACATCTTACAAAATAAATTTACCGAAGAATATAAAAAATTAAATGAGCAGCAATGCATAGCCGTAGATACCATCGAAGGCCCTGTGATGGTGATTGCCGGACCGGGAACCGGCAAGACTCAGATTCTGGCTGCACGCATAGGAAAGATATTATTGGACACAGACGCATTACCGGAAAATATTCTTTGCCTTACCTATACCGATGCCGGCGCCATAGCCATGCGCCGCCGCCTGCAACAGTTTATTGGTGCCGATGCATACAAAGTAAACATTTACACTTTTCATGCTTTTTGCAATGATGTAATACAGGACAATCTTTCCCTGTTTGAAAAAAATTCTTTGGATGCTATTTCCGAACTGGAAAATATTCAGCTCTTTAAAACATTGATTGATCAGTTCCCAAAAAATCATCCGCTTAAAAGATACCGGGGTGATGTATATTTTGAAATCGGTAACCTGCGCAATCTTTTTTCCAGCATGAAACGGGAAGGCTGGACACCGGATTTTATTAACCAAAGAATAAACGAATATCTTATTGACCTGCCCACCCGGGATGAATTTGTATATAAAAGAAAATACAAACAATTTAATGCCGGTGATTTAAAGCTGGATAAGATAGAGGAAGAAAAAGAACGTATCAAAAAATTACAGGCTGCAGTAAATGAGTTTGATCATTACCAGCAACTGATGCGGCAGCACAACCGCTACGATTTTGATGATATGATTAACTGGGTTATAAAAGTATTTGAAGAAAACCCAGCCGTACTTTCCAGCTACCAGGAAAAATTTCAATACATATTGGTAGATGAGTTTCAGGATACCAGCGGTACGCAAAACAGGCTGGTACAATTGCTCATCAACTATTGGGATATGCCCAATGTATTTGTTGTGGGCGATGATGACCAGAGTATCTATCGTTTTCAGGGAGCCAACGTAGAAAATATGCTGGAGTTTGCCAATAAATACAGCAACGATTTAAAAACCGTTGTGCTTACCAGTAATTACCGCAGCACACAACCCATATTGGATTTCTCTAAAACCCTGATAAATAAAAATGAAGAGCGCCTGGTAAAACAAATTCCCGGTCTCAGTAAAGAATTAATTTCTTCCAACAGTAACATCAATCAATTAACGAATGCACCGGAAGTAATAGAATACAATTCGGTAAAGGAAGAAATGGCTGCCATCACCCACAAAATATTTGACCTGCTGCAGGAAGGTATTTTGCCCGGCAAAATTGCAGTAATTTATAAGGAAAATAAATATGGCGAAGAACTGGCTACTTATTTCCGCCTGAAAGGAATACCGGTTTATAGCAAAAGAAATATCAACCTGCTGGTGCAGCCCTTTACTAAAAAATTAATACAACTGCTTCGTTATTTAAATGCAGAACATGATACCCCTTATGGAGGCGATGAAATGTTGTTTGAGATTTTGCATTTCGATTTTTACCAAATCCCTTCCATAGAAATTGCCAAACTAACGGTAGAGGTTAACAGCAAAAGGTATGGCGGCGAGCCTACTTCTATCCGCAGGCTAATGAATGATAAAGCCAAAGCGCCTGCACAAAATCTTTTTGATAAAGGACTGAACCAGGGACTTATAAACATCAGCAGCATTATAGAGCAACTTATTACTGATGTGCCCAACACCACCCTGCCGCAATTGTTTGAAAATATTATTCAAAAAGCAGGAGTGCTCACTTATATCATGAAGAGTGATGATAAGATTATGCTCATGCATTTGCTTACCGCTCTCTTTGATTTTATAAAAGAAGAAACCAGCCGTAATCCATTTTTAACCCTGGCAGGATTAATAGAAATTATAGACCTGATGGAAAAGGAGGGACTGCCCTTACCCATGACAATTGTGGCCGGAAGTGAGAAAGGAGTTAACCTGTTAACCGCACATGGCAGCAAGGGCCTCGAGTTTACCTATGTATTTTTTACAGGAGTCAATGCTTCTTCCTGGGAAAAGAAACGCAAACCCGGTGGTGGTTACAAACTTCCGGATACTATGTTTTCTTCGCAACCCAAAGCAGGGGATGATGAAGAATTACGCCGGCTTTTTTATGTAGCACTTACCCGGGCAGAGAAACATTTAACCATTTCTTATGCCAAACATAAAAATGATGGAAAAGAAATGGAACCCTCTATGTTCATTGCAGAGATTCAGGAAGAGCAGCATATACTGGTTAAAAAAATTACACTTGGAGATGACGAAATGATGCAGTTCCAGTTGTTACAGTTTACCGCACAGGCACCGGAAATAGAAAAAACAGAAGAAGATTTTATCAACAACCTGCTGGAAAAATTTGTGATGAATGTAACGGCTCTGAGTGCTTATCTCAATTGTCCTTTAGGTTTTTATTATAAAAACCTGATCCGCATCCCTTCGGGCAAAAGTGAGAATTTAGAGTTTGGCAGTGCTATACACCATGCATTGGAAAAACTGTTCCGAAAAATGCAGGATGGCGGCAAAGAAACTTTTCCATCTAAAGAAGAAATGATGGCAGACTTTAAATGGTACCTGGATAAACACCGGGAAAATTTTACCAAAGAAGCTTTTGCCCGCCGCATTGAATATGGCGATGAAGTGCTGCGCAATTATTACGATAAATATATTAACACATGGAATAAAGTAGTGGCTGTAGAAAGAAATATCCGTGGGGTAGTGGTAAATGCTGTGCCACTAAAAGGCAAACTGGATAAATTGGAATTTAATGGCAAAGAAATAAATGTGGTAGATTATAAAAGTGGCAATGTAGACAACGCCCTGCAAAAAATGAAAGGCCCAGGCGAAAAAGATCCCAACGGTGGCGACTACTGGCGGCAGGCAGTGTTTTATAAAATACTCATTGATAATTACAGCCAAAAAGACTGGAAAGTAATAAGCACCGAATTTGATTTTGTAGAACCCGATAAAAAGAAAGCATACCGAAAAGAAAAAATTATCATCACACCCGCCGATACCGAAACGGTCAAACATCAAATTTCTGAAGTGTGGGAAAAAATACAAAACAAGGATTTTTATACCGGCTGCGGCAAAGAGGATTGCCATTGGTGCAATTTTGTAAAGGATAATAATCTGGCGGTAGCGCTGCATGATTTGGAGGAGGAAG
The DNA here is from genome assembly GCA_038241275.1 of Chitinophagales bacterium. Lineage (GTDB taxonomy): Bacteria > Bacteroidota > Bacteroidia > Chitinophagales > Chitinophagaceae > Ferruginibacter. The sequence goes on along the minus strand of JBBRFX010000155.1, from coordinate 3,081 downwards.
AATAAGCGTTTAAGGGATTCGAAAAATTTCAAACGTTTAAAAGGTTAATACATTAATCTGTATGAATGCTTCCTGTTAAATCTTTGCATTTCTTTGCATATCCCCATCATTGCGGTTAATTGGCTTTGCGTACCTTCACGCAAAATAATGGAGAGTGCATTAACAGGTTACTCTTCCACAATATGATTTGCATGAAAAAAAAGATGCTAACCGGCTTTGGTTTATTTATCTCATTATATATTTCTATTAGTTTCAATAGCGGCTGTGCGCAGATTGGCGCTCCTACAGGAGGTGTAAAAGATACGCTTGCCCCGGTTTTGGTAAGGGCTTCGCCCGAATTGCAAAAACTGAATTTTCAAGGAAACAAAATCACCCTTACGTTTGATGAATATGTAGAAGTGCTGGATGTTCAAAACAATGTACTGGTATCTCCATTGCAAAAAAATAATCCCACTGTTAATTACAGTCTTAAAACCGTATCCATAAAATTAAGAGACAGCCTGCTGCCCAATACTACTTACAGCATTCAGTTTGGCAATGCCATTAAGGATATTAATGAAGGAAATGTTTACCCCAATTTTACGTATGTTTTTTCTACCGGCAATACGATAGATAGTTTAAGCCTTAAGGGCAAAGTATTGCTTGCCGAAACCGGGCTGGCCGACAGTACCATCAGCGTTTTGCTTTTTCGAAATACCAATGATACTGCAGTGCAAAAGCTAAAGCCGGATTATATGGCAAGGCTAAAAGGCGATGGCAGTTTTGCATTCAATTACCTGCCGGCAGGTAATTTTAAAGTGTATGCTTTAAAAGATGGTGATGGCAGCAAAAACTATAACAGCAAAACAGAGTTATTTGCATTTTTAGATGAGGCCATTCAATTAGCAGATACAGGTACTAATGTAACCCTGAATGCTTATGCAGAAGAAAAACCGAAAGACAATAAAACCATTAAAGTACTGAAGCCTGTTTTTGAAAAAAAATTTAGGTATACCAACAATCTTACCGGGCCACAGGATTTGCAAAAAAGTTTAATGATCAGTTTTAATAATCCCCTGAAGAGTTTTTATAGTAATGGATTGGTGTTAACAGATTCCAATTATAATAAAGTTTTGGGAGGAGAACCAGAGATAGACAGTACCCGGAAAATTATTTCCTATAACCCACAATGGATAGCCGGAGCTGCTTATCGCCTTATCCTTGGCAAGGATGCTATAGAAGATTCTGCCGGAAATAAACTTACTAAAACAGATACCCTGGTATTTAATGCTAAAAATGAAACAGATTATGGCAGGGTGATCTTGCGGTTTAAAAGTTACGACGCTGCAAAAAATCCTGTTTTACAACTCATCAGCAACCAGGTTGTAACATATACATTTCCTTTATCGGGAGCAGAATGGAGTAATAAAAGAATTATCCCGGGCGAATATGAGATCCGAATTTTATTGGATAATAATAAAGATGGATTATGGACTCCGGGTAATTATAATAATAAACTTCAGCCGGAAAAAGTCTATACGCTTCCTCAAAAATTATCTATCAGGGCCGACTGGGATAATGAGCGGGATATTAGTTTGGATTTTTGATTTATGATTTATGTAAATCTCTGAATAGCGTTAACAGAATTTATACTACTTCATCCAGAAAGGTTGACATTGCCTTATGTTTAAAACTAATCATTAACTCGCAACCCTTTCCTTTGGAAGAACGAATACCCACTTTACTGTCAAACAAGGATGCCCTTGCTTTAATATTCATTAATCCTACGCCTTTGCTTTTTATAAGCGGGTCAAATCCTACCCCATCATCTTTAATGGTCAGTTTCAACATATCATTTTTATCAATTACACTTAAAAATAAATTCTCGGCATGTGCATGCTTTAGAATATTAGTAAATTGCTCCTGAACAATACGATAGATGGCAAGTTTAAGTTTTGGAGAAATATCCTTTTCTTCAATATTAAAATCTTTATGAATAGTAATACCGCTATGCTCTGTAATTTTTACAATATTGTTTAACACTTGTGTAAGCTCCGATTCTGGTAACCGTGGCGGAATAAGTGAATGAGATAGATTTCTTAACTCATAAATGGCTGAATTGATAAGTTTTTCTGTTTCATTTAGAAAAAGTATTTCTTTACCTTCTGCTTTTTTGTGAAGGCCCAGGTATAATAAAGAACCTGCTAATATCTGGTTTACGTTATCATGCAGTTCTTCTCCTATTTCTTTTCGTTCTCTTTCCTGCGCAGATATAACGGCTTCTGTAATTTCAAACTGTTTTTGATTACTTTCATCTTCCAGCGCCTTCTCCAGTTTTAGTTTTTCTTTTATATTTTCTCCCATGGCCAGTATAGCTACCTGCCCTTTATACCTGATGGAACGGGACACATAATGCATGGGCAACATCTCTCCACTTTTACTAATATGCTGCCAGGTGCCCGTATAACTCTTAGAGAGATTGATTAAAAAAGATTTGGCGGTTGCTTTTATTCTGGCATAATCAGAAGGAGACCTGTAATCGAGTATAGTCATTGATAAAAACTCTTCCTTACTGTAGCCATACTCTGCCACCGTTTTATTATTTACTTCCAGCACTTTATAATTAACAGGATCCCAGATAATGATACAGCCTGGATTAAAATCAAACAGGTTTCTGTATTTCTCTTCGGATATTTTAATATAGTTGTCTGCTTCTTTCTCCCGTGTAATATCAGTTTCCAGTGCAAAAAAACCATTTAACTTACCATTTAAATCAAACTGTGGCTGGCACTGAATACGTATCCAGTATTTTTTTCCTGATTTTGTATAATTAATTACATCACATTCAAATGGACGGCCATTGGTAATTTTAATACGCATATAACGAATGGCTACAAGCGAAGTTTCTGCCCCTTGTAAAAAATCTCCCGACTCCCTCCCTATCACTTCATTTAACCTGTATTCAGTTATCCTTGTAAATGCTTCGTTTACCCATTGTATCTTTCCTGCCACATCGGTTATCACTACTGCATTATTGGTTTCCCGGGCTATTAAAGAGAGTTTTTTTAATTCTTCTTCTGCCTTTTTTCTTTCGGTAATATC
>JBBRFX010000154.1:0-9315 GCA_038241275.1 Chitinophagales bacterium | reverse complement strand
GGGTTGAGGGTTGAGGGTTGAGGGTTGAGGGTTGAGGGTTGAGGGTTGAGGGTTGAGGGTTGAGGGTTGAGGGTTGAGGGTTGAGGGTTGAGGGTTGAGGGTTGAGGGTTGAGGGTTGAGGGTTGAGGGGTGGGAGGGGTGAGGGTTGAGGGTTGAGGGTTGAATTTCGTAGGAATCAATAAGCGCTATGAACTTATCCATTGATCATTAACCTTTGGATGTCACATTTTGCGTTTTTTTACTTTTGACTTTTTACTTTTGACTTTGACCTTTGACCATTGACCATTGACAATCAACCCCGACCTATTGTGTTTTTATTTATCTTCGCCAAAATTTTTAAGATATGAATCTCCACGAATACCAGGCTAAAAGTCTTTTGAAAAAATTTAATGTCCCCGTTCAGGAAGGCATTGCATGTAACACTCCCGGCGAAGCAGAGGAAGCTTACAGGCAAATACATACACAATACAGCAGCAAATTTGCAGTAGTAAAAGCGCAGATACATGCAGGTGGCCGTGGCAAAGGCACTATTATTGGTAAAGACCAGCGTGGAGTAGCTGTGGGTAAAAGTGCAGAAGATGTGGTAAGAATTGCCGGCAATCTGCTGGGTGGTACATTGGTAACTATTCAAACAGGACCTGCAGGCAAACTCGTAAACAAAGTATTGGTGGCGCAGGATGTATATTATGAAGGCCCCAATCCTGTAAAGGAATTTTACCTCTCTATATTATTAGACAGAACCAAAGGACAAAATGTAATCATGTACAGTACCGAAGGTGGTATGAACATTGAAGATGTAGCACATGATACTCCCGAAAAAATATTTAAAGAATGGGTGCACCCTGGTGGACCACTGGAAGCTTTCCAGGCCCGTAAAATAGCTTTCAATCTTGGCCTTAACGGTGAGGCTATGAAGAACTGCGTAAAATTTGTGATCAATCTTTACAATGCTTATGTAGGTTTGGATTGTGGTATGCTTGAAATTAATCCACTGTTTAAAACCAGCGACGAAAAGATTATTGCGGTAGATTGTAAAATGAATGTGGATGACAATGCATTGATGCGCCATCCGGATGTAGCAGCTCTAAGAGATGTGAGCGAAGAAGATCCTACAGAAGTAGAAGCAGGAAAATTCAACCTCAACTTTGTAAAATTGGATGGCAATGTGGGTTGCATGGTAAATGGTGCCGGCCTTGCTATGGCTACCATGGATATGATTAAACTTAGCGGCGGTGAGCCAGCCAACTTCCTGGATGTAGGCGGTACTGCAAATGCCCAAACAGTAGAAGCAGGTTTCCGCATTATTTTAAAAGATCCTAAAGTAAAAGCCATCCTCATCAATATCTTTGGTGGTATCGTACGTTGCGATCGTGTAGCCCAGGGCGTTATTGATGCTTACACAAGCATTGGCAATATCAATATCCCAATTATCGTTCGCCTGCAGGGAACCAATGCAGATGTTGCAAAAAAACTGATTGACGAAAGCGGATTGAAAGTTCAAAGTGCTATCCTGCTTAGCGAAGCAGCAGCACTGGTGAATAAAGCGGTGGCTTAGTAATTGATAATTTTTATTTCATATTGAGTCCCACCTTTTGGTGGGATTTTTTTGGGAGTCTTGCTTAGGAATATATATTTAGCTTCATTGGGGTCTTAGTAAACCCCGAGAAAGGTTTTTGCGCTGCTTTGGGGCACCCCAGTCAGTATGGCGTATGGCCTGGCGGGCTTGTACAGTATGCCTTGATGGAGCTTTTATCTAAGCTTATATATTAAAACCCATGTAGCAGCTTTTTTCTTCCTCGTTGGCTGAAAGCCAGAGGGCATCATTAAAACTTTCCAATGCCGTTAAAGTACACAAAGCAAAATGGAATGTAAAACCCTGGCTGCAGCAAGTGTGCCATGATTATTTTTTATAACGGCAGGTGGAACAAATTAAAATACCAAGCCTGTTAGATTCGTGAAAATGGGCTTCTACAGCCAGATTAATATGAAATGATTAAATACTTTCCATTTAAATAGGGTATAACTTCCAGCAAGCAATATCTTTTTATTTTAAGTTATTGCAACCTTTTTTTTATTATCCCGTATTGTCTTATTATATCAAGATTAATTGTACAATAGATTTGAAACAAAACCACCAATTTGTAAGCACCAGATAAATTTAATTGAAACAAGCTTAAGTAATTAAATGATTACACTTTACAATATTAAATTGGTAAAAATAAAAATTATGAAAAAAGCCGGTAAGATAGTGATGTTTGTTTTTATTTCAGTTTGGTTAGTGGCCTGTTCTAAAGAAAGCCAGCTAACTGAAGTGCCTGCAACAGACAATATAGATACAACCAACGGGGCTATAAAATACAACGGCTCCTTTATAAGCGCACCTGGCAAAAGTGCAACTGGTACAGCGCTGATCCTTTTAAAAAACGGCGTATATTCTGTAGCTTTAAAAAATATGAGTGTAAGTGGTGGCCCAGACCTACGTGTTTATATCTCAAAACAAATACAACCTGTAGATTATTTTGATCTCGGTAAATTAAAATCTACCAACGGTGACCAGGTATATCCGGTGGCTAATAACGTAGATTTTACTACTTATAAATATGCACTTATCTTTTGCAAGCAGTATAATGTATTGTTTGGCAGTGCGGAATTAAAATAAAAATTGAATTATACTTAAAAATTGTTGGTGTCGATTTGGAAAACATAACATATATCATAAAAGGGTGCATACAACGGGACCATAAATATCAACGGATAATTTATAACCAGTACCGTGGCTATGCTTTAAAAATAGTGTTCCGCTACATCTATAGGTACGACAGAGCAGTTGATGTAGTAAATGACGGATTTGTAAAACTATTCAGAAGCTTTGAAAAGTTTGAACTGGGTGATGACACCGATAATCAAAAAAAATTTATGGGCTGGTTTAAAAGGATATTAGTGAACACAGCGATAGACGAATTACGTAAAGGAAGTATGCTTCCGGAAATAGGCGGCATACCTGAACATGTTTGGGAGATAAAGGATAATAGCCAGAATGCTGACCAACTCTTGTTGTATAAAGATTTAATCATTCTCATTAAAGAACTTCCACCTGCCTGCAGGGTTGTTTTTAATCTATATGTAATTGATGGCTATACACACAGTGAAATAGCAGACATGATAAAAATACCCATTGGTACTTCAAAATCAAACCTTTCAAGAGCAAGGGCATTATTGCAAAACAGTATTAAAAAAATGGAGGAGGGAAAGTTATGCCGGATGTAGAAAACAATATGGATGAATTATTCAGGAGAGCTGCCGAGGGTTATCCGCTTAAGAACTCTAAAGATGAGTGGGATAATATTGCAGCTTTACTAGAGCATAATACTGCTATAGCTGCCACTACCCACAAAGAGAAAAGCTTAAAAAAGTACAGCACTTTATTACTTTCTTTGAGTTTGTTTTTGATTATAGCAGGATTTATAGCAAACTATAACCGGAACAAAAAAGTTTCACCATTGACCAGCCAGCCAGAAAGAAAAATACTGGTTGAAGAAGTAAAAGGAAAGGATATTAATAAAATTACGGAAGCTCTTGCCGTGCCAAATAAAAAAGATGCCCTTAAAAAACAATTACTGACATATACTAACGGTGTTGTAAACCAAAACCACCCGGGTACAAAAAATGCCACATGGCTATCCAAAAAAAGAAAATACAGTTACCATATTTATAGCGGTGTAAGTGATATTAATAAATCAGAAAAAATACGGGCAACTGTTGGGTCTGGTGAAAATGAAAAAATATTACCGAAAAAAATCAGCAATGAAAAAGTGTTAATCCAAATGCACGATCCATCTGAATATGCTGCAAATGATTTTGTTTTACATCCATCAGTTTCATCTATACAACTGCCCGGCAAAAAAGAGGATATAAATGCAGAAAAAAAAGCGTCTGTAAACAATAAAGAAAAAGGAAAAAAACAACAGGGAATTTATCTTGGCTTAATGTTTGGTGCTTCTTTTAACCAAATAAAAACGCAGGGGCTTAAAAAACCAGGGTATGATATTGGTGTGATAGCAGGTTACCAAATTAGTAAATCAATATCGGTTGAAACCGGATTAATGTATGACAGGAAATATTATTTCAGCAGCGGAAAATATTTCGATATGTCAAAACTAAGCTCGTCCATGCCTGCAGACATGAAGCTGTTAAGTTTGGAAGGTAGCTGTGCTGTATTTGAAATCCCGGTTAAAATAAAATATAACCTGCCTGGCAATCGAATTAGAAATTTTTATTCAACCGCCGGGGTTTCTACTTACATCATAACAAATGAACAAAATAAATACCGGACAGTAACAAATGGAACGGAGCAAAATATTACAGGCACATATATTAATAATTCCCGTTACCTCGCTGCTGCCTTGGATCTAAGCCTGGGGTACGAAAGTAAAATTGGTTCGTTTGGTAATATCCGTATAGAGCCTTACCTCCAAATGCCACTGAAGGGAATTGGAGTGGGTTCCCTTCCGGTGATGACAGCGGGTATGCATATAGGTTTTACCCGTCTTATTCGTTAGCCAAGAAATAAATATAGTATTATTTTTTTCAGTAAAAAACTGAATAGGTAAATCTATTGCCGGTTGAGAAAGCTTTAGCTAAAAACTACTTTAAAGTGAAGTGTGAATGGTGAATGGCAAATGAGAATGGTCGATAATTCACCATTGACAATTCCCCATTAAAAAAAAGAACTGTCATTTTTATTCTTAACATAGCACTAATTGTATTTAAATGCCATTATAAATCGTTAATAAGTGATTTCATGAAAAAAATAATTGTAATAGTCTTTATTATTTTTCCATCAGTAACGTTTTCGCAGGTGCTATTAAAAGCCGGTGCAGCTTTCGGTAACCGCTGGAACGAAACCCTTAATTCGCAAACGCCGGGCAAAGGATTCAGGCTTTCAGCAGAAAAATTTCTTGTTCCGCAATTTTCTCTTGGTATAGGTATTTCTTATTTGTCTTTCAATCCAAATAAGGCGATCATCGTTCGATTTAATTCTTACAGCCTGCAATCCACTTATTATTTTAATACAAAAAAACTACAGCCTTATCTCGGTGCAGGAGTTGGCTATACACTGTATAAAGATAAAACAACTATTGATCTGGGCAATGGTATTACTGATACTCAAACGAGGGATAAAAATTATGCTGTCATCTCACCTTTTCTGGGATTACAGTATGGTATTGATAAAGAAAGCAGGACTGGTTTTTTTGTACAGGTAAATACTGACTTTATTCCAATAGCAAATATTCAGCCTATAGGATTTATGTCTGTAACAGCAGGCATTAGTTATCACATGCAGGGCCATTAATATTTTCAGCGTTATAAAATTTCTTTATAATTAATCAATAACTAACATTAAAAAAGCAAACAATGAAAAAGACAATCTTTTTACTTATGGCTGTAGCCTCCATCTCACTTAGTGCATGTAAAAAAACGGAAACCGTAACTGAGTTTTCTAATTTACCAATTGGTGCTGTCTCAACTCTAAAAACAGGAACCATTGGCCAGCAAAATGCTCCGGGCACACCGCCTACCAGCGGAAACCTTTCTGTAATACAGGATTCGAAAGGTAACCAGTTTTTAAAATTAGACGCCAATTTTACGTCTGGCTTTAGTACAGGAACAGTAGCTGTTTATCTTGCCAAAACAAACGGAGAAATAAAAAACCAACGCAATGGTGGCACTACTCCCACCAATGTACTGGCTGTAGGTTTTGTGGGTAAAGCGGGTGAAAAATATTTTCAACTCAGCAGTGCAGGTTTGTTTACCGGTTTTTCTTTTGTTGTTTTTTATTGTGAAACTGCGGAAGTAAATTTTGGTTCGGCACCGCTTAATTAGCGTTTAAACGTATACCCGGTACAGGAGATTTTTACCGGGTATATATTTTACTATTCTATTTTTGATTTAAAAATAAAACTGTTATTTATGAAAATAATAAAATGGGTATTTTTAAGCAGCCTATTGCTTGCCTGCAATGTTAGTTTTGCTCAAAAACAGGCTTACAAACAAAAAAATTCATTTGGGCTGTCAGTAAATGCAGGGCCAGGTAGTTTTGCAACTGCACTTTCATGGACACATAATAATGCTGTTGGTAAAAAAAAGCGGTTTAGTATTGGCTACGGTCTGCGGTTTACAAATTTTATTGGGTCAGACCTGGATTATATCACAGCACCTGCAAAATATACAAGCGGCAAATCCAGTATTGCAGCGTTGTTTTCCGATAATATTATTGCCAATATTGACACGGTAAGTTTCGCAAAATCACAAACCTATTTTTTAAACACAGGAATATATTTGTCGTACCTGCTGCCGTACTTTAAAAACAGGCTTGAACTGGGTGTAAATATTGATGCACTTGGTTTTACTTTTGGCCCCCGGCAAAACGCATTATATAAAAACAATACTGTTACTGCAAAGCCTACAGCATTTAATTTACTCCTGATAAGTGACAGTGACCGGGGCTCTTTAAATTCTGAATGGTATGTAAGTTTTTGGGTAACCCCAAAGCTGGCTGTAAAAGTTGGATATGAATTTCTATTCAGCGAATATACTACAGATACAAAAATACAGCAGTTACCAAACCTTAATGAAACGAATGACCGTTTTCGTTTTAAATCATCCATGATTATGCTAGGTGTAACATATGCGCCTTTCAGGAAGTAAACACCCACATTTAAAAAACAATGCCATGAAAAAGATAGCTATTTTTTACTGCTTCATGTTATTCATTTTGCCATCCCAATTGGTTGCTCAAAGTTATATCCCATCCGATAAAGGGTCTTCGGTTACATTTACTATTAGAAATTTTGGATTTAACGTAAGCGGCCTATTTAAGAATTTACAAGGCACTATTAAATTTGACCCAAACAACCCGGAAGCGAGCGTTTTCAGGGTAACTGTTGATGCTGCCACCATAAATACTGATAATGGCTCCAGGGATAGCCATCTTAAAAAAGAAGAATACTTTGATGTAGCTAAATACCCAAAAATTTTATTTTCATCCGATAAAGTAGAAAAAACTGCTACCTTCGGATTATTTATTGTTAAAGGAAAATTTACAGTGAAAGGAACAAGTAAATCAATCTCGATACCATTTAGTGCCAAGGCACTAAATGGTGGCTATCTTTTTAATGGAAAAGTAGTATTAAACAGGAGAGATTTTAAGGTAGGCGGAAATAGTATGGTATTGTCAGATAATCTTACACTTACCCTCAATGTGTTTGCCCCCAGGGAATGAAAATAATTATTTTTATCCTTAAGCCTTACAAGCCGGAACCAAAAAGGGGAAAATAGTAACTTTCAATTATGAAAATACTTACTTAAAGATATAGCAAAAGATAAGCGGCACACTTTGCTATTACCGCATAGTTTTTACAGGCACACTTCCGGTATTAAGTAATGCCGGTGATTTTACGTCTTACCTGTTTCAAAAACAGCACTAACATTTAGTGAATCCTCTCCACTCTTGCTTAAAAGAATTACATTTAGTGAGCAAAAGGTAACATTTGAAAACGGTAACAACACTCAGCTTACTAATCTTTATCACCAGCAGCTTCCCTACCCTTAGTGTTGCTCAATTACCTTATACCCAACCCACTTTCACTTACAGCAAAGATTCTGCTGTAAGTTTTGGAAGCAGTACCAATTATTGTGGTTTCCCCTTTGCATTAAAAATGAATGTGTACAAACCCACGGGTGCCAACCAGGCTACAAAAAGGCCTTTGGTAATTTTTGTGCATGGCGGGGCCTTTGTGTCGGATGCAGATTTTAATGAGCCCGAAATGAATAGTATGGCTATAGAGTTTGCCAAAAGAGGTTATGTTTCTGCCAGCATCGACTACCGGGAGGGCTTGCATTTAAAAGCTTATGGTACTGGTTTTCCGGGAACGATTAATCTTTGGAACCTGCCTGGCGCTACCGTAAACTGGAATGCAGAAGCCCGCTTATTTGCAGCAGATTCTGCTGAAACCATCAGGGCCATTTACAGGGCACAACAAGATGTAAAAGCAGCCATTCGTTATTTTAAATTGCGCTCCGATGTAGATTCTGTAGATATATGTGCTGTGTTTTTGGCCGGGCATAGTGCCGGTGCTATAACCGTTTTGCAAGCAGCTTTTACAGACCAGTTAACAGAGAAACCACTGCTTGCAGCCGCACAAAACGCTTTGCCAAATCCTAACTGGAAGAATAGGTGTGAAATAACCAATCCTTTTAATCCTGCTGAGTGCCTGTTTTTTCAACCCAATGGCCCACAGGGCAGAGACGATGCGGCTTACACTGCGCTAAACCGTGCCGGGGATGATTTTGAAAATGTGTCTGCTTACCTAAGGCCTGATCTTGGGTCCATCGGCGGCGATGTAAATTTTGGGGCAATAGATGAAATTTTAGGTGTTGGCGCCATGGCGGGTGCTATTACTGATACCAACCTTTTGATAAACGCCACTAATTTCCCAGCAGTTTTTTTATACCACCAGCCTGCAGACAGAGTGGTAAATTTTTACCGAAACAGACCTTTTAGTTTTTACAATGATTTGTTGAGTCCTGGCCCAAATAATGAGTGGCCCATTTTAAATGGTTCGTTGTTTATAAAAAATAAATTAGCCCAAATAAATTACCCCGGCCAGGTGGCAACCTACTGGTTTGATAATTCTGCAGCAGATCCTTTGGCGTTAAATTCTCATGCAATTTTACCCTCCCCAGTTACTGTAGCAGACAGTATGGCAAAATTTTTTGCGCAAATTTTGGCGGCGCCGCACAATTGCCTAAGCGTGGTTGCGCTGCGCAGTACTTTACAGGCAAACCTTTTAGGCAACTGCATTAAATTGCGTTTGCAGATTGGAGAAAGTAACGGCCAGGTAACTAATCTGCTGTTGCAAAAATCTACTAATGGCCGTGATTATGTTAACCTTACAACCCTGATACCCGGCAGAGAAACTGTTTTTAATTTTGTAGATAGTACGCCGGCGGCACAAAATTTTTATCGCATAGAAATAACCACATCTGCTCAAAAAGTTTTTAGCAATACTGTGCATATTCAATACCGGCAAAACAGCATAAACATTTACCCCAATCCTGTTACTGGTAAATACTTACAACTGCAAATTAGCAATGCTGGCTTGGCCGGTAAGTGCAACCTTTTAATAAAAGATATCTCGGGAAAGATAATCTTAGCAAGAGAGCTGCATGTACCCAATGCTGTTCACCTGCAAACGATAGAAGTAGCTGCATTGCCCGCAGGTTTTTATGTAGTTGAACTGCTGAATAATAAAC
>JBBRFX010000153.1:0-9477 GCA_038241275.1 Chitinophagales bacterium | reverse complement strand
TGCACCGGGCTCCATTTAAAACCAGGTATTTCTACTCCAAACTGCATTCCGTGCGTATGGCCGCTCAACATAAGGTCTACATCTTTATACAGGCTGGTTACTTCTGCTTCCCAATGACTGGGATCGTGGCTCATTAAAATTTTAAAAGGATATTTATCAGTACCTGCATATGCTTCATTCATTTTGCCATGCTTTGGAAAACGTCCTTTTGCACTCCAGTTCTCTATTCCTAAAATAGCAATTTGCTCACTATTTTTTTCAAGTACTACATGTTCATTCATCAATAATTTCCAGCCGATATCTGCATGCACCTGTTTCAGGTTTTCCAGGTTTTGTATTTTGCTGATACCGTCAATGGGCCATTGCACATAATCCCCATAATCATGATTGCCCAAGGTAGAATATACACCCATCGGTGCTTTGATTCTGGAAAATTCTTCTTTTAAAAACTCCATTTCTGTGGCCCTGTCATTTACCAAATCACCGGTAAACAGAATGAGATCGGGTTTCTCTTTTAATATTTTATCTATGCCTGCTTCCACCCCTTTTTTATCCAGAAGGCTGCCACTATGTATATCACTTATATGAATAATCTTTAGTCCTTTAAAAGCAGCAGGAAGATTGTCGTACGACAGTTTTAATCGTTTTATATCGTAATTATATTTGTTGCTGAAACCATATAGCAGGCTGCTGAACAAAGTACCACCGGCAGCAATACCCAGCCAGCTTAAAAAAACAGAACGGCTGATTGCATCTCCACCTGCATTTTGTGCCACGGCTTTATTACTTGTAAATAATTTGCCAACCAGCCATTGAATGCCCCTGCGCAGGTCATCGGTAAGAAAAAATATCATGGCTGCTAATTTTGCCAGGAACAATCCTATAATGATTGCAAACAAATAAGTTCTTATTTTTTTACCCATCAAATCCTGTTCGGTAAAAACAAATAACAAAAATCCGATGACTGCAAGTGCAGTTATACCCCAGTAAATAGCCCCAATCAAAACTTTGGTTTTGGGAGCCACTGTTTGAGAAACTGCTTTTATTGCCAGGAAAAAATAATAATCCAGCGCCAGCATAATAAAAAGGAATATAACAACGGCTGTGGGTGAGCGCATATTTTTATTTTAAGGTTAAAACTAAAACTTTAAAAATTCTTCTAACTGGGTTTGAATAGAATTTAACGTATTGGTATCTGTAAAACGCCCATTTTTATCCATTAGTTTATCTACGATACTAATAGGCATCCGGTTGTGATGAACCTGCATTTTCATGTGCAGCAATACGCCGGTAAGATGCTCCATACCACGAAGGTTTCCTGCACGGCCCGTAGATACCCCTACCAGTAAAACCTTTTTATTTGCCCACGATTTTTTGATATCCGAGTTATCAATCATCAGCTTTAAAATGCCGGGGTAAGATCCGTTATACTCCGGCATTATGATGATAAATTTTTGAGCAGGTATGAGAAATGCATTTTCAGCCATAATAAAAGCATCATCCCTTAACGCACCGTTTATCTCATCCAGCGCATAAATACCAGCCTGTTCGTTGTTTTGTTCTATTAAAATTCTTTGATATTCAATGGCCACTTTCCTCGTATTGTTGTGTTGCCTGCTGGAGCCTGATATAATAGTAATCATTAATTTACTTTAAGTAATAGTATGTTTTGTTGTATAACATTAATGAGTTCTTATTGTTCCCAATTTTATACCGATTAATTAAATTTGCCAACTTGACGGTATTTTAGGCAATTACCGTGAAATTATTCCGATGTTTGCCAAAAAAGGAGAACCTGCCCTCAAAAGCCGTAAAAAAGCAGTAACCCCATTTATTTTCTTTATTAAAAAATTTCCAAAAACACAAAATAAAGCATGGCAAGAATCATCGGAATAGCTAATCAGAAGGGAGGAGTAGGAAAAACAACCACAGCTATCAACCTGGCAGCCAGTCTTGCTGTGTTAGAGTACAAAACTTTATTGGTGGATGCCGATCCACAGGCAAACAGCACAACTGGTATTGGTTTTGATTTGCACAATATCACAAAAAGCCTGTACGACTGTATGGTAAATGAAGGGGAAGCGAAAGATGTTTTACTAAAAACAGATATCCCCTGCCTTGATTTGATACCGTCTCATATAGACCTGGTGGGTGCAGAAATTGAAATGATTAATTATCCTAACAGGGAAAGTGTTTTAAAAAAAATATTGGAGCCACTGAGAACAGAATATGATTTTATTATTATTGACTGCTCACCTTCTTTGGGACTCATTACAGTAAATGCACTGGTTGCGGCAGATAGCGTGGTGGTACCCGTGCAAACAGAATTTTTTGCTTTGGAAGGATTGGGAAAATTACTTAATACCGTAAAAATTGTACAAAACCGTTTAAACACAGAACTCCAGATTGAAGGTATCCTGATGACGATGTATGACGGAAGGCTTCGACTTTGCAACCAGGTGGTAAGCGAAGTAAGGCGGCATTTTGAAGAGATCGTTTTTGACAGCATCATTCACCGCAATACAAGATTAAGTGAAGCCCCAAGTTTTGGCAAACCTGTTATCTTATATGATAGTGCAAGCAAAGGCACTATCAATTACCTGAACCTTGCCAAAGAAATTTTACAAAAAAATAAAATGACAAAGATTAACCAGGAAGATAAAATAATTAGCTAATGGGCTAATTTGCTAATGTGCTAATTAAAAGGCATGATAGCTTCCTATTTTCAAGATCTTTTCAAAATAAGAATTAGCTCATTAGCTAATGATCGAATTATCAAATTGAATTTATGAGTTTACCTAACAAAAAAGACGCACTGGGCAAAGGAATCAGGAGCCTGTTGCAAAACATAGATGCAGATCTTAAGAATGCATCCGGTGATTTGAAAAAAGAATTGATTGAAAAATCTACCGCTTCCTCCCGTATTGCCTTAGACCTTATAGAGGCCAATCCTAATCAGCCAAGAAAAGATTTTGATGAAACTGCTTTGAGCGAACTGGCCGCATCTATTAAATTACACAATATCATTCAACCATTAACGGTAATGCCTGCAACCAATGGCAAGTACCGATTAATAGCAGGTGAAAGAAGATTCAGGGCGGCTAAAATTGCCGGTCTTAAAGATGTGCCTGTTTATATCAGGGAAGCCAACAGCAGCCATTTACTGGAACTTGCTTTATTGGAAAATCTGCAAAGAGAAAACCTTAATGCCATTGAAATAGCGCTGAGCTATAAACGCCTCATGGATGATTTGGAATATACACAAGAGCAGGTAGCTGAGCGCATGGGCAAAGAAAGAAGTACTGTAACCAATTATATTCGTTTATTAAAATTACCACCGGATATCCAGGTGGCCGTAAGAAATGCTGTGATTAGTATGGGGCATGCACGTGCATTGATAAATGTAGACATGGTGGATAAACAACTATTTATCTTTTCTGAAATTAAAAATAAATCGCTCTCTGTAAGGCAAACAGAAGACCTTGTAAGAAAAATGTATACCGGTGCCGGGGCTGTTAAAACATCTGTAAAACCTGCCATGCCTGCGGCTTATAAAAAAATTGAAGATAATTTAGCATCGCAGTTCAGTACCAAAGTAAAACTGAATCATAATAAAAAAGGAAATGGCAGTATTTTATTTGAATACTACTCTCTTGAAGAACTGAATGCTTTGTTAGAAAAACTGAATGTGCAAGTAAGTTGATGCTTTTAAAAAAAATAAGTGCTTTTTTAATCCTGTTCATTTTGTGCGGCCAGTATAGCTATGCACAAAAAACAATTATGGATAAGGATGCTGCTCTGTTAATCAAGCCGGTATTTTCTGAAAAAATCTTACCGGATTCTCCCAAAAAATACAATCCCAATATTGCAGTTCGCCGGTCACTGATAATTCCGGGTTGGGGCCAGGCTACCAATAAAAAATATTGGAAAATTCCTCTTGTTTATGGTGCATTGGGTACCACTGCCTTTATCTTTTTTAGAAATATAACCCAGTATAAGGATGCTAAAAATGCATATATCCTTGCAAGCGATACGATCGCTTCCAATGATTACTTAATCAAACAACCATACTTCAGCGTAAAAGACCAACCCGAAAGAATTCGTGTTTTTCGAAATGCTGTAAGGCAGAACATTGATTACTCCGTATTGTTTTTTATTGCGTTTTGGGGATTAAATGTTGCGGATGCAGCAGTAGATGCTCACCTTAAAACTTTTAATGTAAATGATGATTTGAGTTTGCAGATAAAAGCCGGTTACAGCCCCATGGCAAATACAAATGGTATTGGCCTGGTATTAAACATTGGCAGGTAAAACAATGTTTTTTCTGCCAAAGCACAGATGATTTATATTTACGTTCTCAAAAATAAAATGACTGAAAAATGAGTAGTGTTATAAAAATAGCATTGATAGGCTATGGCAAAATGGGTAAAGCCATTGAAGCAATCGCTTTGCAAAAAGGACACGAAATTGTTTTAAAAATTGATGCGGATAATGTGGCCGATTTCACGGCGGGTAACCTGGCTAAAGCAGATGTGGCAATAGAGTTTACTAGCCCCCATTCGGCAGTTGAAAATATAAAAAAATGTATTGATGCCGGCATCCCGGTCGTAAGCGGAAGCACCGGCTGGCTGGAACAATGGACAGAAGTGAAAAAATATTGCGAAAGCAAAAATGGAAGTTTGTTATATGCCAGTAATTTCAGCATTGGCGTAAATATTTTTTTTGAAGTAAATAAAAAACTGGCTGCTTTGATGGCAGCACATAAAGATTACGAAGTAACAATTGAAGAAGTACATCACACAGAAAAAAAAGATACACCCAGTGGAACCGCCATAACAATTGCAGAACAAATAATGGATTTTTACCCTCATAAAAAAAACTGGGTAAATGAATTGTCTGATAAAGAAGATGAGTTAAGCATTATCAGCAAAAGGATAGATCCTGCCCCGGGTACCCATCATGTAATTTATCATTCTTCTATTGATGATATAGAAATCATACATACCGCCCATAGCCGAAAAGGTTTTGCCAGTGGTGCAGTTTTGGCCGCAGAATTTATAGTTGGCAAAAAAGGGATTTTTTCTATGAAGGATGTTTTGGGATTTTAAAACGGGCAAAAGAGCGACCGCTTTAGATCGCTCTTTTACGATTACTAATCAGTTTTTTTAGCACTCAGGTGAACCCGAAAATCAACACTTACGCCAAAAGCATTGCTTGCATCTGCTGCATATTTACCAATACCGGCTCCCACAGCCACTTCATTGGCTTTAAAGAAACCAGCAGTGGGCTAAAAAGAAGAAGTGGTTGTATAATAATCGCCTTTTTTCTAAGAAGATAACTCGGCTGTACCTCATGCTAACAAGTTTCCTTTTAATGTTTGTAAAAAAGAAATTTTTGTACAAATTAAAATAATGGCATTGACCAATAGTAATTTTTTCATAAATGTTTGGGGTTAGTAAAAAATTACTGCAAGCTTGCAATCACCCTACAGTAATGCAAATATTACTTATCCACAAATGTTAAAAACTATCAATACCAGATGTCGCAATAAAATGGGGAAAGTCATTTTTTTCTAAAAAGTATAACCCAGGCGGAGATTGAAATATCCAAAGGAAGAATTCTTTTTGGTATAGCCATCATAAGCTGCACCGATATCCATTTTAGGACTGAGTTGATATCCTGCACCTATTGAATATGCAGTAAAATTGGTACTGGCATTACTCAATGTATAAATGCCAAGTCCGGCTTTGGCACCCAGGTAAACTTCCGGAATAGGCAAATAACGAAAGCCAACCCTTATAGGAATAATGCCTGTGGTAACAAAGTTATCTTTCCCAAATAATGCAGTGTAGCCTGCATCTGCAGTTAATGCCAAATTATCTGAAACAGTAAACCGGGCTAAAAGGTCAATACCAGCTCCAATAGAGGAATAAGGAAGATTACTGACTGGCACTGCCAAATTAGCTCCTGCTCCAATTTTAAATCCACGGATACCATTCTCCTGTTGAGCTTTAACCACCAAACCCGTTACTGCTAATAATCCAAAAAAGAATATTTTTTTCATAAGAATTGATTTAATTATAAATAAAAGACAAACTATTCTATATTAATCCGCAACATAACAATTATAAAATAAAGATTTATAAAATAAAAAAACCGCATCAGAATGAAGCGGTTTTTTTTATTTTAATAAATAAATTAATTCCCAAAAGTATATCCCAAACGAACAGCTACCAGTCCGGATGAACCGTTTTTGCTATATCCATCATATGCAGCGCTTATATCAATTTTAGGATTAATAAAGTAACCTGCACCAAATGAATAAGCTGTTGCTGTATTAGAATCAAAACCTTTAACTTTTAAAATCCCTACTCCGACTTTACCCCCAAAATAAAGCTCTGGAGTTGCAAAATAACGTACGCCACCCCTGATGTAACCAGATATTTACTTGTAAACAATTAAATTTAGCCCAATTAAAAGATACTCGTATTGAATCAAAAAACTTGCTCATCTTAAAATTTTATAGTACTTTCATTGCTGCTATATTAACGTTACTTCATATCCTCTCCAAAATCGATTAATACAATATATCCTTCATTAACTTTTTCAATTAACATTTACCTTTTTGTAAACTAATTGCCTTACTATGAAATTTATATCTACGATTGCTACATCTTGCAATAGCCGTATCATCAACAAAATTATTATTGTCCTTTGCCTTTTAATAATATCTGAAAAAGGATTTTCACAAAGCGGGCAGGCTTTGGATTTTGATGGGACAAATGACAGGGTTACGCTACCTTTTGTAATAAGTGGAAGTTATACAAAAGAAGCATGGATTAAACCCTCATTAGCTTCACTGGCTGCTTTTCCAAATATTATATCTGGAAATACCACTGCACTTTATCTCAACAACGGTAGATTATCAGCAGGTCATGGAGCATCAGGGTTTGCAAATGTTCAGGATCCAATATCATTGGTTGCTGATACCTGGTATCATATTGCTGTTACATATGATAATATTACCGGTGAAATGTATTTATATAAAGATGGTGTTGAAGTAGCAAATGCTACACTTGTTCCTTCTTATGTAGAAACGATTTTGTATTTAAGTTTTTTTTCTGGGGGCAACTATTTCACCGGCCAGATGGATGAAGTAAAATTTTGGAATTATGCCCGTAGTTCAATAGAAATTAATGCTGATAAAAATTGCGAATTAACAGCTGACGAGCCCTACTTACTTGCTTATTATAATTTTAACCAGGGTACTGCCGGAGGGAGTAATTTATCAATTACATCTCTTATTGATGTGCAGGACAAATGTATTTCCAATAATGGAACATTAGAAAATTTTTCGTTGTCCGGAACTGCTTCTAACTGGGTATCACCGGGACCTGTTTTAAGTGGTATCTGTAACAATAATTTTTCAAATATAAATATTATCGGTAATGGTAATTGTATAGCATTCGGAGATCTAACCCCTAACATTTCTGATCATACCAGTTTTGGTAATTTTCTTTTTACTCCACTTACCCGCACTTTCACTATTCAAAATACAGGAAATAGCAATCTGAATATTGGCGCAATTTCTATTGGGGGCACTAATGCCTCCGACTTTAGTATTACCTCTTTACCTTCCGCTGTTCTTTCAGGAGGGGCTTCTTCCAGCTTTACTGTTTCCTTCAACCCTTCAGGTTTGCCCGGTTTAAGAACTGCCAGCATTACTGTAAATAATGATGATGCAGATGAAGGCATTTTCAATTTTGCTATTGAAGGCACCAAATCCGATCAAGGTAAATCGCTTGATTTTGATGGACTGAATGATAAAGTGACTCTCCCTTTTGTATTTAGTGGCAGCTATACAAAAGAAGCCTGGATCAAAACATTTAAAACAACAGATTTTCCAAATATACTTTCCGGAACGGGTACTGCACTATTCTTAAATAATGGTAAACTGGCTGCCGGACATGCTATTGGATCTTTTGGCCAGGCATTGGACCCTGTTCCATTAAATATAAATACCTGGTACCATGTTGCAGTTACTTACGATTCTGTCAGCCAGGTAATGAAATTGTATAAGAATGGAGTCTTGGTAGTTACTGCTGCAGGAGTGCCCGACTATACAGAAACAGTTCAGGAAATAGGTAGTTTTTTAGGGGGTAATTATTTTTGGGGCAGGATAGACCAGGTAAGATTTTGGTCTTTGGCAAAAACAAATACAGAAATATTAAACAGCTATAATTGCAAGATCAGTGGTGATGAACCCGGACTCTTTGCATGGTATAATTTTACAAATGGTATTAGCGAAGGAAATAATGCCGGCATTACAGTGTTGCAGGATTTTTCTGATAAATGTTCAGCTAATGATGGAAGTCTAACTGGCTTTGCATTAAATGGCAGTATCTCAAACTGGGTAGCAGATTCCGTTACATTATCAGGAAATTGTTCTGCCACATTCCCCAATATCAAAGTAACTGGTAATAATATTTGCATTTTTAATGGAGATATTAGCCCGGATGTGGCCGATAACACCGATTTTGGATCTCATGGCACATCCGGAACAAACAAAATATTTACAATAGAAAATACAGGAAATGCTACATTGAATATTGGAAGTATTTCGTTCACAGGAACAGATAACTCAATGTTCACCGTATTAACTGCTCCTGCAGCCACTGTAGCTCCCGGGGCTTCTACATCTGTTACCATACATTTTGCACCGGTAGGGCTTGGATTAAAGACTGCAGCCATTGTAATTAATAATGATGATGATGATGAATCAACTTATACTTTTAGCGTGCAAGGCACTGGGATCATTGCCCCAACGGGTCCAACCATTTTCACAACTGGCTCCATTAATTTATGTCAGGATGCTCCCGATGAAACCTATACAGCTACGGCAGAAAACAGCACATCTATAGAATACTCAGTGTTACCTGTGGATGCTGGTGTTATCAATGCTACTACTGGTGTGATGAACTGGGATGCTGCATTCTCAGGACCTGCAACTATTACTGCAATCGCCTCCGGCCTGGATGGAACAACAACAGCCGACAGAAATGTTACTATTAATCCTTCTACCGGCACCACATCATTTACCGCAGGTGCAACAACTGTTTGTCAGGATGCGGCGGATGAAACTTATACCGCTACTGCTGCAAATAGTACTTCTATTACTTATAGTGTGTTACCAGTTGAGGCTGGTATTATAAATGCATCAACAGGTGTGATGAACTGGGATGCGGCTTTCAGCGGAACAGCCACCATCACCGCTACTGCAACCGGTTTGTGCGGCACTACATCTGCTAACAGAATCGTAACGGTTAATCCTTCTACAGGTGCAACATCATTCACCGCAGGTGCAACAACTGCTTGTCAGGATGCAGCGGATGAAACTTATACAGCAACTGCAGCAAATAGCACAGGCATCACTTACTCAATGTTACCAGTTGGAGCTGGTGTTATAAATGCATCAAC
>JBBRFX010000152.1:0-9575 GCA_038241275.1 Chitinophagales bacterium | reverse complement strand
TACTATTACTGTTTTGTGTTTAAAAAACTGCTCCAGGTTTTGGATGATTACTTTTTCGTTATTGGCATCGAGGCTATTGGTGGCTTCATCCAAAAAAATATAATCAGGATTTTTATATACAGCTCTTGCAATGAGCATCCGTTGCTTTTGTCCTGCACTTATTCCATTTCCTTCGGCGCCAATCTTTGTATAAAACCCAAGCGGAAGGCTTTCAATAAAATCGAGGATGTTGGCAACATGTGCAGCCTCTTTTAATTTTTGTAAAGAAGGTTGCTCATCGCTTACTGCAATATTGGCAGCGATGGTATCGCTAAAAATAAAACTGTCCTGCATTACTACACCTATTTGTTTGCGCCATGCACGGTGGCTGATAAACCTCAACCCCGTCCCTTCTCCACCGGGTGGAGAAGGGTGCTGCGAAGAACTGAGCGAAGATTGATGGGAGCTGCCTTCACCGATATTTATATTGCCCGTATAATTTTCGTAAAATTTCAAGAGCAACTTCAGCAACGTTGTTTTGCCACTGCCGCTTGATCCTACTATGGCCGTAATTTTTCCATGCGGGATTAACAGATCCAAATGTTTCAATACCGGCTCATTGCCCGCTCCCGGGTATTTAAAGGAAACATTTTGTAAAGAAATTGTTTTATTCACAGGTATCAGCGTAGTTAACTCACTCGATGAAAGCCCTTCGCTAAAATCTCCTCCATTTCCTCCCCCCTTGGGGTTCCCTACCAAGGGAACGAACGAAGTTCCAGAGGGGGCTTCCTCTTCCCTTAACTGATGTATCTCATTCAACCTGTCTAAACTTATTTTTGCCAGTTGCCAGCTTTGTACAAAACCTATCATCTGTTCAATAGGGCCATTCAACTGACCTATGATGTATTGAATAGCCACCATGCCACCGAGCGTCATATTACCATCTATCACTGCTTTTGCTGCAAGGAATGTGATCACAATGTTTTTGCCTTCGTTTATAAAAAAAGCACCCGTTTGCTGCCATTGGTTTAATGCCAAATTTTTTATACCCAGTTTAAAACTCCTTGCCTTTAAATGCTCCCAGCCCCATCGCTTTTGTTTCTCGCAGCCATGCAGTTTTATTTCCTGCATACCCTGTATCAATTCCATTGTTTTGCTCTGCTCCGCAGCAGCTACATCAAATTGTTTATAGTCTAACTGTTTGCGCTTTGTAAGAAAAACAATTACCCATAAAATATATAATACTGCCGCCAACATAAACACAAAAAAAATAGCACTGCTGTACATGGCCAGTACAACAGAAAAAATAACAAGGTTGAAGAGCGAAAACAAAGTGGTGAGTGATGTACCCGTTAAAAAATTCTGAATGCGCTGATGATCGTTCATGCGCTGCAATACATCACCTGTTTTTTTACTGTCAAAATAACTTACCGGCAGCTTCATGAGTTTTATTAAAAAATCGGTAAGAATTGAAATATTGATGCGGCTGCTGATATGGTACAATATCCAGGCTTTTATAAAATCTACGGCAAGCCTGCCCGCAAACAAACTAAGTTGTGCAATTAAAATGATGTACACAAAATGTACATTGGCGGTATTGATACCCGTATCTACAATAGACTGGGAGAGAAATGGCAATACCAATTGCAGCAAACTGCCCAGCAACATGCCGAGGCATAATTGTACGATTAGTTTTTTATAGGGGTATAGGTAAGGAAGTATGTTGCTAAATCCCTTTTTATCTTCCCCGCTAGGTTCATCATGGATTTTATTGTTGTAAAAATCTGCAGTCGGTTCTATGGTTAATGCTACCCCAGTGCGGCCATGCTCATCTTTACTGCTCAGCCAGTATTGTTCAAATTCCTGTTGGTTATATTTTATCGAACCCTTTGCAGGATCGGAAATATAGTAACGATCTTTTTTAATCTTATAGAGTACAACAAAATGCTCCTGGCCCCAATGCAAAATAGCGGGTAACTTTATATCATTACTAAGCTCTTTAATACTGCATTGCGCAGGTAATGTTTTAAAACCTATTCTTTCTGCCGCATCACTTAAGCCCAGCATGTTCACACCATCTTTGCCTATCTCAGTAAGCTCCCGTAATTCTTCAATAGAAATATTTACTTTATAATATTTACAAATTATATAAAGGCAGGTGGGGCCGCAATCCATTTGGTTGCGCTGAATGAAATTGGGGAAATTCAATGTTTTGTATCTCTTAAAGTTGGTTGTGTAGATGAGTTTTTTAAACCGTTAAGCTGTTAGTTTGTGTCATCTGATAGATGATGAACACACGACATTTAATTTAATTACGCTTAAGTCTGTTTGGCACATATTAAATATGTAAATATTGGATAGCCGGCATCGCTGGCTTCCATTGTTTCATCGATCCCCGTCCAAATTTTTTGTCTACGTTTTTTATACCAGTCGATTGCTGCTAAACGGGCATCGGGCTATTGCTCGCTTATTAATGAATCTGCAAAGCACTCAACAATGAATCGATTTTTGGAATTACATCATCTTCAAAAAAATTGGCATTACCAAGAAGCGGCGTTACACCGAATCCATCTACTATCTTGCCTTCCGGGGTTAATAAAAAATTCACGGGGAATCCTTTGTCTGTTATAAGTGAGTGGCATTCGACGTCGGACAAATGATGGACAGGGTATAACAATTGATATCTGTCGATATTTCTCCTGATAGTTGTGATATTATCAAAGGTGAAACTGATTAGCTTAAATACTGGATTATTTTTATAGTATTCCGCCAGTTTGTTGAGTGGTTCAAATAAATTATGACAATATGCACAGCCATCAAACCAAAAGTTTACCAAAACTACCCTTCCCATAAGACTATCATTGTTCAGAATAACATCTCCATCTTGGTTAGTAACGCTGAATTTCCCAAAGTCCCGGCCAATGAAATACTTATAATCAGATAATCTTTTAAGTAAAAACTGCTGCCGTTGTTGTACTGCAGAATAGGTGAGGAATGGCTGTTTGGCAGTAGCTGTGTCTTGGCAATAAACTGCACTCAAATCGAAAAACACAAATGTTATTGTTAGTAGTATCTTATTCTTTAAGTTCATAGTAACGATTTAAAATAAAAAGGAGGTTGTCGCATTCGCAAAAACAACCTCCTAATAATGTTGTTTACCCGCAATCTGACAAATCTTCTGATGGCACCTCACACCCACCAGGAACTACAGTACCGTTGCAGTAGCAAATGTCAACATAACATGCTCCACCCGAAACACGGGTACCACAAATAAATGTCGTTTGGCCTTGATACTGACCACATCCGGCATTAGTACCACCCATTACATTTTTCATTTCATCCCTTGATAGTTTTTTCATTTCTATAAAATTAAAATTTATCACAGCAGTTGCTATCTGTGTTACATAATTTTTATTTGCAGGCAACTTACTTAGGCAGTGCGCACTACCTAAATCTACAAATTATGTACTGGCTGCTCGGCAAGAACATTTGCTAACTGCGGCAGCAATATTTCTATATCTGTCAACCCATATCTACCGGGTAATTTTTTACCGTTCACAAAGAAAGTTGGCGTAAAAGCTATTTTATTTTCATCTACCCACGTTTGGTGTTGTTGTAACCGGGCCTGTACATTGCAATGGCTTTTTACTTCCCACTTTGCAATCCATTTTTCGTAATTCATATCCTCAAACCAATCAGTTAGCATTTGTGCCAATTCCTTATTGTCACAAATTTCATTTGCATATTGCAGGATTGCTTTTACTGCTATAGTTCTGGCATCTTTTTCATTTGCGGCATCGCATAAAAAACGCACCTGCACGCAAAATTTATTTTTATGCTTTGCCAGCATTGCATCTAATTGTTCGTGGGCTTTGGCGCAAGGCCCGCAGTAAGGGTTGCAGGCAACAGTAATTTTTATAGGTGCGTTAGGATTGCCAATTAACAAATCGTTTTCCCAAACCGTTGTATCTACTGTTTGCTCATTTTGCCACTGGCTAAGAAACAGCCCGGCATCCATTTTCCATTTTTTTAATTCGGCTATCTTTTGCTCGTTTATAAAATTTGTTTTAAGTAGGTTTTTTATGGGAAGCTGTGCTAATGCAATCAATACTGCAATACCTGCATAGGGCAACAATGCTTCTATGCTAAACAGGGTGTGAAAGCTGGCATTATAAACAACAAAAAGGGCTATGAGAGGTTGTAATACAAGAACCGCCACTATACCAAGGCACAATGCACACCATTGTTTTACCAACACAGCCTGTGTGTAAATGCTCCAGCCAGCCACCAATATACCGGGAAAGCTTAGCAACAGTATTGCGTCAAAAATTGCCGGATAAAGAGCGCTGCAAAAAAAAGCAATCAACTGGGTGGCAAAATATATAATGGCCAGGTCGCTGGCAGTAACCCCGGCAAAGCCAGCGGCATAAGGGCTTTTTAAAACCTTGGCGCAACCGCCATTGCTCACCGCACCGCAAACCTGCTTAACAAAACTGTTTTGAACGCCCAGTTCTTCACCTGCTACGAGGATGCTCGTTATTAAACCAACAATACTTAACAGGCCAATTGCTGCAAAAATAAAGGTAGGGTTGTTGATTACCGCAAGAGCATATAAAGTAACTACCAATCCTCCTGCAATAAACAATTGCCCTTTGCTTTTCCTGTCGTTTAACCGGTAAACATCATTCTCCTTATTAGACCATAAGCTATTTTTTTCAGGATAAATGCACACGCCGCTCCAATGGCTCGTGATATCTTTTTGTTTATCCCAATCAGCTGGTTCTGTAATAATATGCAGCCACTCCTGCCCGGGTTGTTTTATATGTGCCAGTAATGGATAAGTAAATTCGTGTATGTAAGAGGCATCTGCCTGTACGGCGTTGTATTCCATTCCGCCTGCATCAAAAAAATCGGTTACTGCAGTCAATGCAGGATAATCAGGGTGCGTGCTTATTTCTTCCCTGCAATATTTTTTATTTATTTTATTGCCGGATAGCAACAACCATTTATGGGTGGTTTGCCAAAGTTCTCCGGGATAGGATGTGTTTGTTTTCAATAAAATTATTTAAGTGTATTTGCTTTATAATAATTAACAGATCACTAAAGTGCATTTTATTTTTATAAATATTCTATTTGGGTTGGTTGTAAAATACCACTTTTTAAAACTTTAACTTTTTACAACCAAATTTTTTAAATGTTATTTTGGTAATATTTGTTAATCCTATATCTTTCAGGCAGTAATC
This sequence comes from Chitinophagales bacterium, assembly GCA_038241275.1. GTDB lineage: Bacteria > Bacteroidota > Bacteroidia > Chitinophagales > Chitinophagaceae > Ferruginibacter. The sequence continues at coordinate 4,353 of JBBRFX010000152.1, read as the reverse complement.
TAAAAACCCAAAACGATGTACCCCAAAAAAATACCCGGTGAAGCTATCCGCAAAATGCGCCACTACAAAGGTTTTAAGCAACAATATGCAGGAGAAAAATTAGGCATTGGCCAACAGGCTTATTCAAAAATGGAAAAATGCAGTCATGTTAAGCCGCACAAAATTCACCAGGCCATCAAAGCATTTGGATGCAGCAATGAAGATTTTGAAAAATTAAATGGTTACCCGCCGCCCCTGCAAAATGAGTAACCTTTTTTAAAGGACCTGTAATGCTGTTTCTGCCATTATAATTTTACAATACCTGAGGCCACACCGGGGTAAAGATATTGATGCAGCCTGCGGGCAGTTGGCTAATAAAGGGTAGTTAGCCAGGGCAGTTATAACAAGCTATTGATAAGAATTTTTAAACTATCGGTTGCAGGAGACGGTGCATTATCATTTACTACTTTTCCTGTTTTATCGATAAGCATATAACGGGGAATTTCATCTATGCCAAAGTTTTTCAAAAAAGCAGATTCTTTAAAATTAATAAAACGGAAACTGTTTTTACCATTCAGTTGTTCAGAAAAATTTGATACCTGCCATTTAACTTCATCTTTATCGAGCGAGACGTAAATAAACACAATCCCTTTGTTTTTATATTGTTTTTCCAGCTCTATCGAAAAAGGCATATTCTCTATACAAGGAGCGCACCAGCTAGCCCAAAAATCCATTAAAATTAATTTACCTTTATACTTTTCAAATATCTCTTCCAGGCTGTTGGTTTTTCCATCCAAAGATATTATATCTTTTTTACCTGAATTAATTGTAATCGCCCATTTTCGTTGATTAAACTGATGTTCACGCAGGAGTATGCTACGGAATGCTGGGTCCTTTACTTCGGTAAGCAGAGTGCTAAAATACCCATTACTGATTGTATATTTTTTTGCAGCGTTTGTATATTGACTGAGCAACATGTAATCTTTGGCAAGGTTATGAAAGTATTTTTTTATTGTATCAATATTATCATAAAATTCCTGTTCATTCCATATCATAGATCTCCAGTACGGCTTACCAAGAACTAAATTAAAAACCGACTGGCAAATTTTGTCAAAAAAATAAGTTGGATAAATTTTGATGCTGTTAATACATTTTAAAATGTTTTTTACCTTACCATCATACTGATTATTTTGAATTAGTAAATTTTTAAAATTAAAATACAATTCTATTGAATCCTGGATAGCCAAATAATGAATCGTTTCTGCTGCTACTCTTTTAAAATTATTACTCATTAAATGTTGGGAAGATATGGAGTCCAGAAAAAACAAGCGATTTTGTTTTAGTAAACCAATCTTATTTTCCAGCTTATAAACCGTATCAACATTTTTAATTTGTTCCGGGTTTAAATAAATATTTGCAAAACTTCCTTCCAGTGGTCCGGTTTGTAAGATCAATTTTTGAAAGAAATTAATTTCATTATTTTTTTGCTTATCACCGTTAATGTCAGTTATCAATATTTCTCCTTCCTCATTTTGAGTAACTCTTAATTTGCATGCTGGGTATGCATAATAAATGCTACCGAAGTAATCATGCTTACTTATAAACGTAGGCGCTTTTAGCAACAAAAGGACAGGATCGTTTTGTTTAAACGAAAAGGCATGATCAGCCCCGGTGAAACCGGAATCTTTATAGGTAAACTCCAGTTTATGCATTTTAAAATTATCGCCTTTTACGCTATAAACTGAGCTGTCTGCACTTATACCGGAGGCAGGCACACCAGTAATTTTCTTGAATAAACGACTTTGTTTATTGATGGTCGTGCATTTGGTGGCCAATAGGGATAATAATAAAAATAGGATGATATTCCTCATCTTAGTCAGAATATTTAAACACAATGGATTGGAGAGCGTTTCTCCCCAATCCATTGTGTAATTTATGTAAGAAATGAATAAACTAATATCCTGTACCCATTACACATCTCTTAACCCCGTCACTTGCCCTCGTTCTACATACATAGTGCTGTGCACAGTCCGAATCAGATATACATTTAACAATGTCACCTTCACCAGGAATTGTGTCACTACCACCCATGACTTGTTTCATTTCATCTCTACTTAATTTTTTCATAATAAATAAAATTAAAAATAAATGACACAGCAGTTGCAAACTGCATCGCTAAATGGTTCATCCGGAGGCAACCATTTATATCGTGCACAACATCAATCTCCAAATACAACCTTCTTAAAACTTAAACTTCACTAGTTGCTCCATGAGGTCTGAACCAGACTGGTTAAACAATACCTCGCCCCGCTTATTTACGATGATTATGGATGGATAAGCGTTTGCACCCAACCTGGAATCTATTGTCGTGCTACTCTCATCTCCCAATTTTTCAAAATATACATTTTTGTTGTACCCGCTTTTTTTGGCAAAAGCTTGTGCGGCTTGTAAACTTTTCTCCCGCAATACGTAGATATATTTAAACCTGGTGGCATTCTTCTTTTTAAAATCATCTAATGCAGGTTTAATTTCGTAACAACCTTTGCACCATGATCCTGAAAAAATAAAAAGGACAGGTTTTTCGGAAAACGCAATTTTTTCCATCTTACCTGTACTTACGGATATTGAACGAATTTCGTTGGTAACCACCTTTTTAAAATCACTATCAGTCTTTCTAATCTGAACAAACACTTTACTTTTAGCAATATCAACAAGCGTTACTGTTATGTTGTAGGAATTAAATGGGCCAGAAATTTTGCCTTTGAGGAGATCTGGTAATATTCCAAAGTCAACCATTTTCCTGGTACCGTCTTTGGCAAGTTTATCTAACCTGTACCCAAAATAGCCACCTGTTGAGTCAAGTTGTTCGTTGGTCATTTTCTTAACAAACGCCTTTGCAATATGTATTCTAAAACTATCTTCCCCAAGCATAAAAGCCGTTGTTTGCAAAGCATCATATGTAATAAAGCCAAAGAAAACATTTTTTAGATTTCGGCTTTTAACTTCATAAATTATTTGACCGCCAGGAGTTACCGGTATTATGGCAAATTTATTTAACTGCAATTTTAAACTTTCATCAAATTTAAACTCTGGAAAATTCTTAGTTGCACTATCAATAGCACCAAACGTGTAAAAGTTATCATCTGAGAGATCACTGTTTCCATTCACATCAGCCACTATTCTAAAAGTACTTTCATGGATGGCTATACAAACAGGCACATTGCCATTAGTTGTTGGTAGATGATAAATTATAAAATTGTTTGAAAACAGTCCATCTTTAAAAGTTACTTTTTGGGGCGAAAACTCGTGAACTTCTAATGGCCGAACTACTGTTTGTGAAGATGAGCCTTCGCTTTGGCTTACAGGTGAAAGGCTCAAGCTGAGTTCTTGCCCGCAAGCTGCTATTACTATCAAAAAGAGGATTGGCAAAAGAAAAAATCTCTTGCCAACCATGGTGAATCGTCTATTATAACCTTCTATCAATTTGAATGAGTTAAAATTGAAGTTAGTTTGAAAGATCACAGTAATAGAATATTTGATTAGACCCATTATTACAAGTCATATAAACGCCCGATATGCCCCCAGTCTCCTGGCATGTATAACTATTGTTCACAGATGTGCAATAAATACCTAAACTTCCGCATGAATAACATTCTGTGTGATTCTTACCACCCATTACATTCTTCATTTCATCTCTACTTAATTTTTTCATAATTAATAAATTAAAAAATAAATGACACAGCAGTTGCAAACTGCATCGCTAAAAGGTTCATCCGGAGGCAACCATTTATGTCGTGCACAACATAAATCTCCGAATATTTTTTGACCCGTATTTTAAATTACAATTGTGACCTCAGTTTTCAGTGGTAGTAGTAAAGTGAAGATATATTTTTGAATATGATACAATCGGGCAGGTTGTAAAATACAACTTTTTGAAAATTTAACTTTTTACAACCAAACAAAAAGTTTAACTGCCGCAACCGGTTAGTTAAAAAATATATTCCCTTACTATGAAGCTGGCAATATTTGTAGCCGGCTTCATAAAACACTCATTTATTTCTATCAAAAAGACTTGTAAGGGAAGATAAAACCCTGTCACTTAATTTTCGATCTGAGGTAATGATCTCTGCACTGGCTTTTAAACCTTCCCGGTATTGCAGGCGCTTTTGTTGGTTTGTTTGCAAGCCTGCAGGCAACATAATTTTGCCGATGAATCCACTATCGCTTGGTATGGTAGAAATGAAATTGAGCTGCCCTTTTAATGATCCAAACTCCTGGTATGGATAAGCAGGCAGCTTTAGCAATACCTGCTGCCCGGTTTTGAGCTTACCAAAATTATTTTGAGTAATGTGTACCTGTGCATAATACTGCGTG
>JBBRFX010000151.1:0-9582 GCA_038241275.1 Chitinophagales bacterium | reverse complement strand
TGATGTTGCGAAGAAAAAATATGCTGCAGCAAATAAAAATAAGCACCATTAAAATTGCGGGTATGAAAACCATCCGTACCGGTTAACAGGGCCACCGGTGTTTCTGTACTGTTGGCAGTACTGGTTTGCCGGCCGGTTAACAATTCACCCCTAAGCTCTGTAAACCCGGCTTTGTTTTTAATCTTTATTTGTATATCTGCTCCATAATACCTGCGGGGCGAAAGTTTTCCAATATTGTCCATTGCAGAATCAACCAATTGTTTTTTAATGCCGGCATCAATGCCGGTGCCATAACGATATTTGGTATTATTTTCCAGTCCTCCATATAATATAGATATACCGGCAGATAAGATAATGGCCTTTTGTATTTTTTGTGGTTTCATTGCTACACGGCCTATAAAATCTTTGGTATTATCAAAATCGCCCGCTGCGTTAATACCCTGGCCATTAAACAGCCCTGCATCTATCCTTAAAAATTTAAGCGGATGTTTTGCTTTTCTCACATCCAGGCTTATCATGGCACCAAGGTCCCGTTCGCTTTTCATGAGTATTTGACTCATTCTTCCTCTTTCGGGGCTTTCCCGGTCACTGCTGCTCAGGTTTATTTCATAGCCAAATGGACGGGCAAACATACCGGTAGTAAATGAAAAAAGTTTGTATTTATTCTCAAATATCCGCCCCCATACATCTCTTACACTAAAGCTTCTTTCGTTGGCATCAAACTGAAAAACAAACTGCACACCTGCTTCATTGTCTTTTCCAAAATGTACATAATCTATTCTTACCCGGCTTCTGCGCAGCATAAAACGATTATTCACCCTTGGAGAAAAATCTCCGCCTTCAAATGACTTTATTCCTTTTTGGGAGGCTATTTGAAACTGTGGTTGTATATAACCACCAAAGCGCAGGTGATCGTATTTTTTATACACATTTAATAATCCTTTGCCTGTTTCTGTAGTGGTATCCACCATGTCCATTAAAAACTGTGCCTTGCTTACAAAAAAAGAAAGGCTGAAAATTGCGATAATAATTAACTGCTTCAAACTCCTGCATTTTTAAAAAGTGTAATGCGATAATGTTTTAGTGTTAATAAATAGTTACTAAATCATCAACATTTTATATTGTGCAAGATAACAAACCAATCTATTTGTTTTACCCTAAAACAAAGGATGCATTAAAAGTTATAGGAATGCTGATAATAAATGGAAGTAGTATATGCTTAAATGAATAGTGCGTGGTTATCTTATATATTAAACGGTCTCCATCCAACTTAAGGATAGAGACAGTTCAGTATAATATTTGTTCTGCAAGTATTGGCAAGGGGCATACTATTTAATGCCGCCAGCTTATTTATTGTTCCGAATTTAAAACAAAATCTGCGCTGTTATCGCCGCCTTTATTTCCGTGTTTTAGTACCTGTGCTTCTTTAAAGAATATAACTTCTTCGGCAATATTAGTAATATGATCACCTACCCTTTCCAGCTTACGCATAATGGAAAGCAACTCTATGGCCTGTGGGATGGTCTGGTTATTTTCTTTACAATAATCCACTATTATGGGCATGGCTTTATGATTGAGGTCATTCACCAGCAGGTCTCTTGAAAAAACTGAGCGTGCCAGCCTGCTGTCGTTTTCGCTGTAAGCTACCATTACATCTTTAAACATGGCAAATACAATGTCAAACATATGTTTTAAATCCAGTGTTTGCACCAGGTTAAAATCAAATCCCTTTTTTCCATCTACTACTATCTTTGATATACCTTCTGCATAATCTCCAATTCTTTCCAGGTCGGCATTAATTTTTAAGCTGGCAAAAACAAAGCGCATATCGTGAGCCACCGGCGTTAAGAGTGCAAAAATGTTTTCGCAATCCTTGTCTATTTTTAGTTCATATGCATTCACCCTTATTTCATTGTGCAACACTTCATTTGCCAGGTCCTCATCCTGTTCCATAAGGGCATTAATACTTTTTTGTAATTGATTTTCTACCAAAGTTGCCATATCGGTTAAAGCAATTTTTAAATAATCCAGTTGTTCCTGTAAATGCGTCATAAGAAATGTGTTTATTTATCCAAACCTACCTGTTACATAATTTTGTGTGCGCTCCTTTTCAGGATTGGTAAATATTTTTTTTGTATCGTCATATTCAATCAATTCACCCAGGTAAAAAAAAGCAGTTTTGTCGCTTACCCTTGCTGCCTGTTGCATATTATGGGTTACAATTACAATGGTGAATTTAGATTTTAATTCATAAATAAGATCTTCAATTTTGGCGGTAGAGATAGGGTCCAATGCAGATGCAGGCTCATCCATTAAAACCACCGTAGGTTCTACGGCAAGGGTTCTTGCTATACAGAGCCGTTGCTGCTGCCCGCCCGATAAAGACAGTGCCGATTTATTTAAATCATCTTTCACTTCGTCCCACAGGGCAGCATTCCTCAAGGATAACTCTGCCCGCTCACTCAATATATTTTTATCTTTTATTCCATTAATCCTAAGGCCATAAATTACATTTTCAAAAATGGTTTTAGGAAAAGGATTGGGTTTTTGAAAAACCATCCCCACTTTTTTTCTCAAATCATATACTTCTTCCATGGCATAAATATCTTCGTCATCCAGCAGGTAAGTTCCCTTGATGGTTGTATTATCTATCAGGTCGTTCATCCGGTTAAAGCACCTTAAAAAGGTAGATTTTCCACAACCCGATGGACCGATAAAAGCTGTGACTGTATTGGGTTCAATCCCTATAGAAATATCTTTCAACGCTTGTTTTTCCCCATAAAAAAGATTGGCGTTCCTGGTTTCAAGTTTATACATAATTAATACTTCATTTTTTTATACCACTTATTTCTGATGTAAATGGCTATGCCATTTAATAAAAAAGTAATGAGTAAAAGAATAATAATTCCGGCGGCAGCATTTACAATAAATCCCGCCTGCGGCCTGCTCACCCAGTTAAATACCTGTATGGGCAAAGTGGTAAACTGATCGTTTGGCCCCTCCGGAATAAAGGGCACATATACCAGTGCGCCAATCACCAGCAAAGGCGCTGTTTCGCCTATGGCCCGGGAAATAGATAATATAATGCCGGTTAAAATACCACCGAGTGCAGAAGGAATTACCACCCTGCTGGTGGTTTGCCATTTGGTGGCACCCATTCCATAAGAACCTTCCCTTAAAGTTTTAGGCACTGCTTTTAAGGCCTCCCTGGTAGATACAATAATGATAGGCATTATCAACAAGGCTAAGGTAAATGCACCGGCCAAAAGACTGTTGCCCATTTTGGCCATGCGTACAAATAATTGCAATCCCAAAATTCCATAAATAACAGAAGGAACGCCGGCAAGATTGGCAATATTAATTTCTACTATTTTGGCAAAACGGTTTTTTGACCGGTATTCCTGCAGGTATACGCCCGCCAATATGCCTATGGGCAATGCAATGATGATGGTAAAAAATAATAAACTCAGCATACCCGCTATGGCAGTTAGGATACCTGCATTTTCGGGATGCCTGGATGGAAGGTTTTTAAAAAACCCCCAGTTTAACCTGCCGAAGCCCCGCCAGAAAATATCTGCCAGCAATACCAACAGGATGAGTAATGCAAAAACGGTAAGGCTCAAGGCTATGATGCGAAAGAGTTTATCTTTTGATTTTGATATGGCTAAATGATTATCCATTATTCATATTGATTTTGATATTTTTTGCGCAGCCAGAAACTAATATTATTCAGAATAAAAGTGAATACAAATAAGGTCATACCCGCTGCAAAAATGGTGCGGTATTCCAGCGAATCCTGTGGCACATCCCCCATACTCACCTGCACAATGTATGTGGTAATGGTTTCTACAGATTCCATCGGGTTAAAGGTAAGATTAGGCTCCTGCCCGGCAGCAATGGCTACAATCATTGTTTCGCCCAAAGCCCTTGAAACCGCCAGAATAATGGATACCAGTATTCCTGAAGAAGCCGCTGGTATCATCACCCTGAAGGCAGTTTGCAATTTTGTGGCACCCATTCCATAAGACGCTTCCCTTAAAGATTTGGGCACAGCCCTTAAAGCATCTTCACTAAGCGAAGTAATGTAGGGTATAATCATTACTCCCATAACAAGGCCGGGCGATAATGCATTAAAACCTCTTAAGCCCGGGATAAAAGATTGCAGTAATGGCGTAACAAACTGCAGGGCAAAAAATCCATACACTACGGTAGGTATTGCTGCCAGTATTTCTAATATAGGTTTTACTATTGCAGTAAAACGGGGCGAAGCATATTCATTCAGGTAAACAGCAATGATCAAACCAACAGGCACTGCAAATAAAACTGCAATGGTAGTGGTGAGCAAAGTTCCCATTAAGAGTGGCAGTATGCCAAAATGTTTTTCAGAAAATAAAGGGGTCCATTGGGTATCAGTAAAAAAATCTATAATGGAAACCTCTCCAAAAAATTTAAAGGTATCCACCGCCAGGATGATGATAATGCTTAATGTAGTGAGGATGGTTACAAAGCTGCAAAGCATCATAACCCCTTCAATCATTTTTTCTTTTAAGCGCCGGTTTACCATAAATACTATTAAGGTTTCTTCATTAATTTTTCCAGGTCTGCTCCCACAGTGGTAGTATTCCCAAACATAGACCCCTGTTTGTTATCCAGCATTCGCTGGTATGCCAGCTTATACACTTCAGCAGGCAGCGGTACATAGCCTACTTCTTTTACCAGTTGCGCCGCATTATCTATATAAAATTTGATAAAATCTTTTACGGTTTCATTGGAGGCAGCGGCCGCATTTACATAAATAAACTCCGGCCTTGACAAGGGGGCATATACCCCATTGGTAACGGTACTGTCGCTGGGGAATTTAGGCCCCAAACCATTATCAATCCCAACCAGTTTAAGTTTACTTTTATTTTCCAGGTAATAGGCAAGGCCAAAATATCCCAAACCGCCTTTATCTGAAGCAACGCCCTGCACCAGTACATTATCATCTTCACTGGCAGTATAATCTCCACGGGAAGATTTGGCTTTACCCACAATTGCTTCTGTAAAATAATCGTAGGTGCCGGAAGAAGTACCCGCACCATAAAGCCTGATGGGCAGATCGGGGAAACCATCTCTTACCTGCTTCCAGGAGGTTATCTTATTTTGTGCTGCAGGTTCCCATATTTTTTTAAGCTCGGCTACAGTTAGATAATCTACAAAATCATTTGTAGGGCTTACAACCACAGCCAGGCCATCATAAGCTACCGGTATCTCAATAAAAGCGATGTTATTTGCTTTGCAGGCTGCTGCTTCTTTTGCAGTAATGGGTCGGGAGGCATTGCTGATATCTGTTTCTCCCCTTGCAAACTTTTTAAACCCTCCCCCTGTTCCCGAAACACCTACGGTAATCCTTATATCAGCATGATTTACCCTGTATTCTTCGGCCACCGCTTCTGTAATGGGATACACCGAACTGCTGCCGTCAATCTGAATTTTACCTTTGTATTGCTTAAAGCATGAACTTAATGAAGCTGCCACACAAAATACTGCCATTGGTAAAAATAATTTCCTGCTCATGGTTTAAAACTAATACAAATACGAAACCATTTTAAATCGGCATATTCGATTGTGATGCCCCTTGCACTATTTTAATCACTTTTACACAGAAAACTTATTTTATAATAAAGAAATGTACCTTACTCTTTCTTACAAAGACCCATTTAAACGGGCTTTTTTAATTCTTATGTTAATAAATTATTACCAAATACATTTCTGACTTAAGGGGGTTCATTAAATATAAATTTGCGAAAATTAAAAAATTAAAATGGCTGGTATCAATTCAATTCTAAAGATCTTTTTACCAAAAGACAGGGTATTTTATCAATTATTTGAAAGTGTGGCAGAAGAGCTGGTGAAAATGGGCGATAAACTAAAGGAAGTGGTAAATGAACCCGATTTTGATAAAAGAGGAAAACTCATAAAAGAGTTGGAAGATATGGAACATGTGAATGATGAATATACCCACCGCATTTTTACGGAATTAGGTAAAAACTTTATCACTCCTTTTGACCGGGAAGATATTCATTACCTGGCCAGCTCCCTGGATGATATTGCAGATTATATTTACGCTTCTGCAAAAAAGATTAATTTTTACCGTGTTAATCCCGATGATATTGGGATTAAGAAGTTTGCCGATTTAATTCCTCATGGTTGCCATCATATTCATAAAGCAGTAACTGAATTGCGCAATATGAAAAATATGCGCCAGATTACAGATGCACTGGTAGCCATTAACAGCATAGAAAATCAGGGCGATGATATTTTTGATATGAGTATTGAGCGTTTGTTTGCAACGGAGCCTGATGCCAAAGAGGTGATTAAGAAAAGAGAAATTTACCAGGTAATGGAAATTGTTACAGACAAGTGCGAAGATGCAGCCAATGTAATAGAGTCTATAATTGTAAAGTATTCTTAACCCCATTGCTATTAAAAGGTAGATTTTAAAATAAAGAGAAATTAAATGCCAGATTTTCCATTACTGCTTTTAGCTATTATAGTATTAGCCCTTGTTTTTGATTATATCAATGGATTTCATGATGCAGCCAATGCAATAGCCACCATCGTATCTACCAAAGTATTAACTCCTTTTCAGGCGGTAATTTGGGCGGCCGTATTTAATTTTGTTGCTTATTTTATTTTTAAAGATCATGGAGTAGGCGAAACAATTGCCAAAACGGTTAATGGTTCCATTGGCCTGGAAGTAATTCTTGCCGGTCTCGTTGCAGCCATCATCTGGAACCTTATTACCTGGTGGTATGGCATTCCATCCAGTTCTTCACACACATTAATTGGTGGTTTTACGGGTGCAGCGGTTGCATCGTCTGGCAGCTTTTCTGTTATCAATACACCCATCATGCTTAAAATAATAAGCTTTATTGTGGTGGCACCCATCTTAGGTATGTTCATGGCATTTATTATATCTGTATGGTTTTTAAATTCATTCAGAAGAGGAATATTGCCAAAAATTGTGGCCCTTATCATTATAGGTTTAACGCTGTTTTTGTTATACAATATGATCATTACAGACCCAGCCAAATTAAAAACACATTACGAGAGTTATACTTTAAAAGTATTATTTCACTCCCATAACTTTAAATGGGTATTGATTGGTTTTATCATTATTGCGCTAAGTATTTTTTCGTTATTTCTCAGCAGCCTCAATTATTCTCAATCAGAAAGATGGTTTAAAAAAATGCAGTTGGTATCCTCTGCAGCATTTAGTATTGGGCATGGTGGTAATGATGCACAAAAAGTAATGGGTATAATAATGGTAGCATTAATAAGTGCAGGACAATATACCAGTTTCAGTCAAATGCCCAATTGGGTGCCCCTTGCCTGCTATACAGCCATAGCCCTTGGTACCATGAGTGGCGGCTGGAAGATTATTAAAACCATGGGCACAAGAATTACAAAAGTTACTCCATTTGAAGGTGTGGCAGCAGAATCTGCAGGCGCACTTACTTTATTTATTACCGAAATGCTTAAAATTCCGGTGAGTACTACGCATACCATTACCGGTGCCATCATTGGCGTAGGGGCCACCAAAAGACTGAGTGCAGTAAGATGGGGTGTAACAATTAACCTTATATGGGCATGGATATTAACGATTCCTGTGAGTGCAGTATTGGCCGCCATTGTATATTACCTGCTTAAAATTTTCATTTAGGATAAAACATTAAATTATTATTCAGAAATTTTTATTTAGTTAGTAAATGCTTTAGTGCCCTTTAGGTGCTAATGCTTTGTAGAAAAATAATCTTGCTGATATATTTGCTCCTTAGCAGCAATACAATTTTTGGATAATTGCAAGGTAGTTTTGCTCCTAAGGAGCAATTGGAAACGCCATTGTTATGATGCTACAAAGCTGATGCTCGTACGGAGCAAATGCAGTTGGAAGTAAAGATGCTAACTAAAAATATAATCTTTTTATTAAAAAACAAAAAATCACTCCGCTCCATTGAGTGATTTTTTGTTTTCTTTGTGTGATGAAAAAAATACTGGTTACAGGTGGCTGCGGATATATTGGTTCGCATACCATCGCAGATTTAGTAGCAAATGGCTTTGAAGTAATATCTGTGGATAATAACAGCCGCAGCAGTGCTGATGTATTAAAAGCTGTAGAAAAAATAACCGGCACCCCTATTAAAAATTACAATGTAGACCTGTGCATATACGATGATACCCACGCTATCTTCCAGGAAAATAATGACATTGCCGGTATCATTCATTTTGCTGCATACAAAGCTGTAGGCGAATCGGTAGAAAAACCATTGATGTATTTTGAAAATAACCTGGCATCGCTCGTGAATATTTTAAAATGCGTAGCCGAATTTAAAATACCCCATTTTGTATTCTCTTCTTCCTGCACTGTGTATGGTAATCCGGATCAGATACCGGTAACAGAACTTACCCCACAAAAACCGGCAGAAAGTCCTTATGGAAGTACCAAACAAATGGGCGAAGAAATTGTGTGCCAAACCATCAACAGTCTTAAAAATCAACAAGCTATTTTATTAAGATATTTTAACCCGGTAGGTGCACATCCATCCGGCCTCATTGGAGAAATTCCCATTGGCCGTCCTGCCAACCTTGTTCCTGCCATCACTCAAACTGCTATTGGCAAACTGCCGCAAATGCAGGTGTGGGGCACCGATTACGATACCCGTGATGGTAGTTGTGTTAGAGATTATATTCATGTAAGCGATATTGCCCATGCTCATACCCTTGCACTTAATTATTTGATAGATAAAAAAAATGAAACCAACTGCGATGTATTTAACCTGGGCAGTGGCAATGGCTTTACAGTACTGGAAGTAATTAAAACCTTTGAAGAAGTAAGTGGACAAAAACTAAATTATGCTATTGGCCCACGCCGCTCCGGTGATGTAATAGCCATCTATGCTAACAATGATAAAGCAGTAAATCAACTTCACTGGACTCCCAAACTGGGGCTGGAAGAAATGATGAGAACAGCATGGGAATGGGAAAAGAAGTTGAAGGGATAGATGTTTGATCTATGATGTCTGATTTATGATGTGTGATTTATGATGTCTGATTTATGATGTGTGATTTGCGATGTGTGATTTATGATATGTGATGTGTGATTTGTGATGTGTGATTTATGATATGTGATGTGTGATTTGTGATGTGTGATTTATGATGTGTGATTTGTGATGTGTGATTTATGATGTGTGATTTATGATATGTGATGTGTGATTTATGATGTGTGATTTATGATGTGTGATTTATGATGTGTGATTTATGATGTGTGATTTGTGATGTGTGATTTGTGATGTGTGATTTGTGATGTGTGATTTGTGATGTGTGATTTATGATGTGTGATTTATGATGTGTGATTTATGATGTGTGATTTATGATGTGTGATTTGTGATGTGTGATTTATGATGTGTGATTTGTGATGTGTGATTTATGATGTGTGATTTATGATGTGTGAACATTGCCTTTTGACTTTTGCCTTTTGACTTTTTACTTTTTACTTTTTTTGATCTTTAACTTTTGCCCTTATTTCTTATCTTGCGCCTC
>JBBRFX010000150.1:0-9693 GCA_038241275.1 Chitinophagales bacterium | reverse complement strand
AAAATCCATGAAATCAGTTTGTATAATAAATAATTTTGTAGAATAAATACTATAAAAAGTTAGCATCAATCACTACATAAAAGCTTTTTCAGTGGGTTATCTTTGCTTTAAGAAATTACAATATCCCTTAAATAACCAATGCCTCGTTTATCCAATTATCTCTGAAAAAAGAAAAAACCACAATTATGAAAAACCTTCGCATACTAACGAAGGTTTTTTTTATTTTATGAAGATCCCGATTACAAGTGCAAAGGCACAAACCACAAATAATATAATCAACAGGGGATAAATAAAACGCCACCATGTTTTAATGCTCAGGTTGGTTAGTGCCAAAGATGGAAGAATCAAGCCGGTTGGTGTGATAAATCCCATGATACCCATTCCAAATAAATAAGCATTCACTATTTCTCTTCCGGGCACATTTACCATCATGGCCAGCGATCCCATTATGGGCATGGTGAGCACTGCCATACCGGATGAAGAAGCAATGAAAAGTGTAAAGAACATATACATCATCAACATTACTACAATAAAGAGCGCCGGGGGCATGCTGCCGGCAAATCCTGCAGCATAATAAATAATGCTGTCGCTGATATTGCCCTCATTTAAAATAATGGTTACTCCCCTTGCTGTGCCAATGATGAGTGCCACAGATAGCAGACCCCTTGCACCATCTATAAATTGTGTAATAAAATCATTTTCTTTTAACCTGATAATTAAAGCAAATAAAATGGCTGATGCAAAAAACAGGGTTGTCATTTCCAGCAGCCACCATTCATAAAATACAACCCCTGTAATCATGATAATAAAAGTGGCAAAAAATTGCAGCAGCAATATTTTGTTTCGTGTATTCAGGCGGGTATGTTCATTTTCTGCATGTTCAGGTAAAGTATATTGGGTGCTCACTACACCCTGCAATTGATATACAAGGGAGGCTGTAGGATCTTTTTTTACTTTTACAGCATATCGTACAATATACCAGATAAGGATTGAAGAAGTTAATACAAACAGGATGATTCTTTCTGTGAGACCATCTGTCCAGTTTACACCTGCTGCATTGGATGCGATGATGGTAGAAAATGGATTAGAAAAAGAAGAGAGTGTGCCCATTTGCGTGCCTGCAAAAATAACAGCTACGGGTACCAGCAGATCGAAACCTGCAGCCAAAAAAATTGGTATTAACAGTGGATAAAATACCAGGCCTTCTTCTGCCATCCCAAAGGAAGAACCACCAAAGCAAAATAAAAAGGTAAGAATGATGATGAGCCAGGCTTCCCGTCCTTTCATGGTTCGGGATAATGAAGTAATGCCTTTTACCATGGCCCCCGATTCATTAAATACCTGCATAAACCCTCCGATCACCAATATAAAAAATACAATGTCGATAGATTCATAAATACCTTTAATAGGCGCTTGTAATACCTGCAAAATACTTTGCCTGTTTTTCTCCAGTTTTTTATAAGTGTCCGGCACGGATACCGGTTTTTTTATTCCGCCATCTTTAAAATTTGCCAGGGGAATATTTATTTTAAGGCTGTCTAAAGTTTGTTGGGTTAAGGGCAGTGCAACATCCCCCACCGGGTTATTATAAGTAAAACTATTTCCTTCTGTATAACTAAGGCGGTCATACCTGCCTGATGGTATCATCCAGGTAGCAATGGCAGCGAGTATAATCACTATCATCAGGATACTGAGGGGAGATAATAGTTGTTTGTTTTTTGTCATCTTAATGGCTTGTATATTTTTTAAAGATATTCATTAGCTGCCGGTTTTTATCCCTGCACCTGATAAATTCATATGCTACCACAATTCTTACCAATAAAACCAGTATTTTGCTGTTATGAAAGCGGCTTCGGTAAAAGAAATAAAATCAGCACTGGAGAATATACCTCCAAATCAGTTAATGGACATATGCCTCAGGCTCATTAAGTTTAAAAAAGAAAATAAAGAACTGGCCACTTATATTTTATTTGATGAAACCGATGAAGCAGGATATATAAGCAGTGTGAAAGACAGCCTCGAATTGCTGTTTGAAGATGTAAATAAAACAAACCTTTATTTTGCAAAAAAAACATTGAGGAAAATTGTAAGGGTGGCCAATAAATTTATTCGCTACAGCAAAGAACCAACTACAGAAGTGGATGTGCTGCTTTTTGTTGCAGAACGCATGCGTAAGCTAAACCTGCAAATGAGTAAAAGTACTGCTCTTGAAAATATTTACCTTGGACTGATTAAAAAAATAAACAAAGCAGTGATGCTGTTACACGAAGACCTGCAGTATGATTACCTGCGTCAGCTAAAATTGATAGAACCCAATCGCTAAATATCCCGATGATGAAATTGAAAATTGTATTATTTATTTTATTGGTTGCAGGCTTGCTGACTGCTGCGGTGGCCCAACCAAGGCCGGCTGGGTTTACCAATAAAATGAAAGCGGATCTGAAATCGCAGGTGAAAGAGGCTGCGCAACACGCCTGGAGTGGATATAAAAAATATGCCTGGACCATGGATGACCTGCAACCATTAAGTAAAAATGGCAAAAACTGGTACAAACATTCCATGTTGATGACGCCGGTAGATGCTTATGATACTTTTATTATGTTGGGGCTTACCAAAGAAGCGGAAGAAGCCAAAACCATTATTTTATCATCACTCCATTTTGACCTGGATAATGATGTACAGGTATTTGAAATGACCATCCGTTTACTGGGCGGGTTAATCTCTGCATATGAACTGGACAGTGATCCACGTTTTTTAAAATTGGCTGCAGACCTGGCAGACAGAATGATGCCGGCTTTTAAAACACCAACGGGTATGCCTTACCGTTATGTGCATCTGCAAACCGGTAAAACCAGGGATAGCATTAACAATCCTGCAGAAATAGGAACCTTGATGATGGAATTTGGCCAGTTGAGTAAATATACCGGTAATAAAAAATATTATGACGCTGCCAAAAAAGCTATCATGCAGGTATATAAAAGCCGGAGCAAATTAAAGCTTGCAGGTGAACAGATAAATGTGATTACGGGGAAATGGATAAGTACGCATTCGCATATCAGTGGTTATATAGATTCTTATTATGAGTATTTATATAAGTCGTGGTTACTTTTTGGCGACCCCGATTTTAAAACAGCTTTTGATATTCATCATGCAGCCATAAAAAAACATTTGCTCAGCAAAACAGCTAATGGTACTTTTCTTAGAGTGGTGGATATGAATACCGGCAAGGAGCTGGCCAGCACTTATGGTGCACTGGATGCATTTTATGCCGGCCTTTGTGCTTATACAGGCGATGTGCAACTGGCAAAAGATATACAGCAGGCAAACTATTACATGTGGACGAAGTTTGGAATGGAACCCGAAGCATTTAATTTTAAAACAGATACGATCATAAGTGCAGCTTATATACTGAGACCGGAAAATATAGAAAGCTGCTTTTACCTGTATCGCCTTACCCAGGATTATACTTATTTGTGGATGGGCAAAGTAATGGTAGAAGATATCCTTAAAAACTGCAGAACCGAAGAGGCATTTGCATCTGTTAAAGATGTTCGCACAAATGTGCATTCAAACTCTATGCATAGTTTTTTCTTTGCAGAAACATTAAAGTATGCCTGGTTACTTTTTGCAGAAGAGTCTGCATTTGATTTTAAAAAAGCTGTATTTAATACAGAGGCACATCCATTTAAAATACTAATTAAAAAAGAATGATAAAATCAGTTGACCAGTTTACCAATGTTTTTTTTATAGGCATCGCAGGCACAGGTATGAGTGCCATTGCCCAATACCTTGCAGGCACTGGAAAAAATGTGTCGGGTAGCGACCGGTATTTTGTTCCCGGCGAATTGAATGACACCCGAAATAAATTAGAAGCTGAAGGCATCATTTGCTTTCTGCAAAATGGAGACGGGGTGAATGATACCATCGATCTGGTAGTAGTTTCCACTGCTGTAGAAGATACCGTACCCGAAGTGCAAAAGGCAAAAGGATTGAATATTCCCATCATTAAAAGAAGCGAACTGCTGGCCATTATTGCCAAAAGTAAAAAGACGATTGCCGTGGGTGGCACTTCCGGAAAAAGTACGACCAGTGCCATGTTGTTTCAAATAATGGAATTTGCAGACAAGCAGCCAAGCATCATAAGTGGAGCTGGCCTGGTGAGTATAATTAAAGAGGGAAAAATTGGGAATGCAAAAGTGGGAGCAGGGGAATGGCTGATCATAGAAGCAGATGAAAGCGATGGATCTATTGTGCAATATGAACCGGAAGTAGGTTTGCTGCTCAATGTAGATAAAGACCACCAGGAGATAGAAGAACTGATGCAGATTTTTGGAGTGTTCAAAAAAAACACCCAACAGTTATTTGTGGTAAATCAATCCAATGGATTGGCTAAACAATTGTCTGAAAATTTATTGCAGGATTTTTCAGTTGATGAAAATTCGGGAGCCGGTTATATAGCCAGTGATTTTAAACAGGATGGTTTACAAATTCAGTTCACTATCAATCAACAGTTATTTTTATTGTACACTGTTGGCAAACATAATATGGAAAATGCGTTGGCTGCAGTAACGGTGGCACACCAGTTAGGTATTGGTTATCAAACCTGCGCAGATGCCTTAAAAGAATACGAAGGTATTTATCGCAGGCACCAGTTGCTTGGAATAAAAAAGGGCGTGTATGTGATAGATGATTATGCACATAATCCCGCTAAGTGTGCCGCTTCCATTGCAGCGTGCCAGCCCATTGCCAATAAGGTTATTGCATGGTTTCAGCCGCATGGTTATGGGCCTACCCGTTTTTTGCGTCATGATTTTGTTAAGGAAATTGCAACGGCCTTACGTCCGCAGGATGAAATATGGATGAGTGAAATATTTTACGCCGGAGGCACAGCGGTAAAAGATATTTCTGCCAATGATCTCATCAATGATATTAAGGCTTTGGGTAAAAATGCATTTTTTGTGGAAGACAGGAAGCATCTTTTAGAAAAGATCAGGCCACATATTACTGATGATTGTGTGCTGTTGTTAATGGGTGCAAGAGATCCGGGGTTGGAGCATTTTGCAAAAGAAGTATTTGAGAAATTATAATTTCAGGCAATGGCTTAGGAGCTGCGTAAAGTTGCAGCATATTTAAGCGGCATCAGGATTGGACGATCACCGTGTGTATCCGCTAAAATCTGAACTGATTTGGTAACTTAGCTTAGCATTATGACATGAAACAGTCTCAAAAAAAGTATTAAAATAAATATTCATTGACTACACTATTCATCAACATACAGCAACTGGTAGGTACAAGAGAACAAACGGTAATATTGCGTGGAGGAGCAATGGCACAGCTTCCATCTATTCAAAATGCTTTTATATTGATAGAGGATGGACGCATTGCAGATTACGGGTACATGCATGAACTCGAAATAAAAATTCCGCAGTTGCCGGTAAATGTAGTGGATGTGGCTGGCCAGTTTGTATTGCCCGCCTGGTGCGACAGCCATACCCACCTGGTTTTTGCCAAAAGCAGGGAAGAAGAATTTGTAGATAAAATAAATGGAAACACTTATGCCGAAATTGCTGCAAAGGGTGGGGGCATCTTAAATTCTGCCAGGGTATTAAATGAAACGGGTGAAGATGAATTGTTTCGTTCTGCTATGGTGCGGTTAAAAGAAGTGTCAGCAATGGGCACAGGTGCCATAGAAATAAAAAGCGGCTATGGGTTATCGGTAGAGGGGGAGTTGAAAATGCTGCGGGTGATTAAACGGTTAAAACAACAATCTGACTTAAGTATCAAATGCAGTTTTTTAGGCGCACATACTTATCCGCTGTTTTACAAAGAAAATCATGAAGATTATATCAGTAGCATCATCAATGAAATGCTACCGGTAATAGCTGCAGAAAAACTGGCAGATTATATCGATGTGTTTTGTGAAGAAGGATTTTTTTCTGTAGAAGAAATGGAAATCATCTGCAAGGCAGGAGCAGGCTATGGCTTAAAACCAAAACTGCACGTGAACCAATTGAACAGTATGGGTGGCATACAATCCGGAACAGGATTGGGGGCTGTTTCTTTAGATCACCTGGAAACGATGACCAATGAAGATATACAGTGCCTTGCTGCTTCCAATACCATTGGTACTTTATTACCCACCGCAGCATTTTTTCTGCGCATGAATTATCAACCTGCCCGAAAATTAATAGTTGCGGGTGCTGCCATTGCTTTAGCTTCTGATTATAACCCCGGTTCATCGCCCAGCGGCAATATGAATTTTGTGGTTGCACTCAGTTGCATACAAATGAAAATGTTGCCGGAAGAAGCTATCAATGCTGCTACTATTAACGGAGCTTATGCCATGGAGTTGCAGGATGAAGTTGGCAGCATCAGCAAGGGTAAAAAAGCCAACCTGATTTTTACCAAACCTATACCATCGCTTGCTTATCTGCCTTATTCTTTTGGCCATAACCTTATTTACAAAGTGATGATCAACGGTGTTTTTATTTAATTGAATCGTATGAAATATATATTTGTTTTTGTAGTTCATGTTTTACTTTCCCTGTCTGCTTTTGCTCAACAGGATACTGCACAGTGTTTACAATTTAAGACAGGCGTTTTTGCATACAGGGATGATTCATCCAATGCCGTATTGATTAGACGAACTGCTAACAGGCAGGAAGAGACGATTAAAAAAAGCGGTATAACTACCAAATTTAAAATCAATTGGCTAAGTAACTGCTCTTATGAAATAAAGCAAGTGTGGAGTAATAGCAAAGCCCGGAGAAAAGGCAACGGCACAACTACCATAGTTTACATTACCAGGACAGGAAAAGATTTTTATGAATATAGCTGCGCCTGTAAAGATTTGGAAAAATCAAATAATAGTCATGGCATTGTTTATCGTGTTCCCTAAATTATTAATCGCTGATAACAATTAAGGCGAAGTAATATTTTTTGATGATGACTGGTGATTTTAAAATTGCATCTGTAAAAGAAAAACAGCAATCCCTGCTGCAAAACCAGCCAAAGCCAGCCAGCCAATTTTTTTCAAATACCACATAAAATTAATTTGCTCTATACCCATTACCGCCACTCCCGCAGCAGAACCGATGATAATGGCACTGCCGCCGGTACCGGTAGTAAGTGCCAGGAATTCCCAAAAAGGATGATCTGTAGGATAAACTGACAGGTCATACATACCTTGGGATGCAGCTACCAATGGCACATTATCTACAATGGCTGAGAGCAGGCCTAATGATATGCCGATTAAATAATCATTTTGTAAGGTACTGCTCAGGAAGCTGGCCATTATTTTGAGTAAGCCATAAGACTGCAAAGCAGCAACTGCCAGTAAGATGCCAAGAAAAAATAAAATGCTTGGGCTGTCTACTTTTTGTAATGCTGTGGCCAACGTATATTTTTCTGCAATGTGGTGCTGCTTGTTTTTATGAATAAATGTTGTGATGATCCACATTAAACCCAATGACATCAACATGCCCATAAAAGGAGGTAAATGAGTAATCGTTTTAAAAACGGGTACAAACAGCAGGAATCCAATACCGGCAAAAAGTATGATTCTTCCATCCCGTTTTTCTTTTATAGAACTGTCCTGAGTAGTTGTTACTTTTATTTTTTTTCCTCTAAAACGATATGCAATAATTAAAGCTGGTACCAGGCAGGCAGCCAGGCTCGGTAATATCAGTTGCTTCATAATATTCAGTGCGGTTATTTGTCCGCCTATCCAAAGCATTGTAGTGGTAACATCTCCCAGCGGCGACCAGGCTCCTCCGGCATTGGCCGCTATTACTACAAGGCCTGCAAACCATAACCGGTCTTCTTTTTCACTCAACAATTTTGAGCACAATGAAGACATTACAATGGCAGTAGTTAAATTATCCAGCAGTGCAGAAAGAAAAAAGGTAAGGGTGGCAATAATCAGTAAAAGTGTGGGTTTGCTGGTTGTATTTATTTTTTCAGTAATAATATCAAAGCCACTGTGAGAATCTATCAGTTCTACAATGGTCATGGCACCCAGCAGGAAAAAAAGAATAGAAGCAATTTCTCCCAAATGATCCAGCAGCTCTTCACTTACGGTGTGAGCCGAGTCACTTTGCAGGATATAAATCGTCCAGCAGAGTACACCTGTAATAAGGGCCGGTGCCGCCTTGTTTATTTTCAGGGGATGTTCAAATGCAATGGCAATATAGCCAAGTACAAAAACTATTATCAGCAATGTAGAAATCATATTTTTTTAATATAGAAATTAATATTTAATAATCAGGCAAAAATACCTGGCGCTTTGTTAAGAGTGAATGGTCAATATTGCACTACTCACTATTGACCATTGACTTTTGAATAATTAGTTGAATATTATCCTGCTGCAGCCTTACTTTAAGCCAGTTTGCAATTTTATTTTTTTCTTTTGCAGGCAGAAAAGTATTCAGGGATAGCATTACTAAAAAAGATTGTTTTGTGCGGCTACTGTCACTGATTATCAGGGATGGTTGTATGATGGCACTTTTTAAAGCAGGATACTGTGCTTTTAATTCGGCATACACCTGGGTATTTAATTTTTGCTGATTTTGAATGCTGTCCAGTTTTAATCGTATCAATTTTTCCTCTTTATCCTTTAGCTCCAGTGCCTGGCTTAGCTCACCTGATTGTTCGTTATTTTTAGCATCTGCCAGGTAGGCAAATCCCTGCTTTATTTCCAGCGTAGTATTTGCCAGGTTATATTTTATTAATTGGCCTTTAAGTTTATCAATATCCGATTTTGGTATTTCGTTGCCACCAAAAACAAGTTGGATGCTTTTCTTTTTGGCATCTATTTTTTTGTTCAATAAATAGTCGTTATTAAAATGTGCTTCATAGTTAATAAAGCTGTTGGCATTTTTTAAAAACCGGTTTTGCTGCACCAGGTCATAACCAAAATAAATACTGGGGATTAAAGTGAGTAATACAACAAACCATACAATTCTATGAGCTATTTTTTCTGATCGTTGGCTCTGTAAATTTTTATACGGAAAATGTAACACCCTTACGATAATAAAAGTGGCCAGGGCTATAAAAACAGTATTGATAATGTACAGGTAAAAAGCTCCAAAGAAATAATTGAACTGCAAGGTCGCCAATCCATAACCAGCGGTGCAAAGTGGAGGCATTAATGCGGTAGCTATGGCCACGCCGGGTATTACATTTCCTTTGTTTTTGCTGGAAGTAGCCACAATACCGGCAAAGCCGCCAAACAATGCTATCAGTACATCATATATATTGGGGGCAGTTCTTGCGAGGATTTCGGAGTGAGCATCATCTAATGGAGAAAGCAGGAAAAAAAGTGTAGAGGTAGTTAATGCCACGCTTGTTGCAATACCATAATTGTAGATGGCTCTGCGGAGTAAGGATACATCATAAATACCCACTCCCAGTCCAATACCCATGATAGGACCCATTAACGGGGAAATGAGCATGGCGCCAATGATAACAGCAGCCGAGTTTACGTTCAATCCCAGCGATGCCACGAATATGGCGAAAATAAGTACCCAGAGGTTAGTACCACGAAAAACGACTCCGTTATCGATATTTTCGATAACAGTGTGCAACTCTTCTTTTTCTTTGCTGATTTTAAATTTGTCGAAAAAATTATCCAAACTGATTTTTTTATTTACAGCTTTCAAAGGTAAGGGATAAAAAAAACTGATACAGCTATTA
>JBBRFX010000149.1:0-9861 GCA_038241275.1 Chitinophagales bacterium | reverse complement strand
TTATTTTACCCAGGATGCCCTTCAAAAAATTGCCATTGCAGGAGAAGCAGGATCGGGCAAAACAACATTGCTTAAAATGATAGCAGGTTTAATACAGCCCGATGCCGGAGACATTTTTATTTTAGATGAAAAAGTAAAGGGGCCAGATGAAGTATTAATTGCAGGCCATAAAAGTATTGCTTACCTAAGCCAGCATTTTGAATTGCGCAACAATTACAAGGTGTATGAGATTTTAGAAATGGCTAATTTGGTTTCTACGGATGCCGCCAATGAAATATACGCCGTTTGCAGGATAACTCATTTATTGCAGCGGTGGACGGATGAATTATCAGGAGGAGAAAAACAAAGAATTGCTTTGGCAAGATTACTCATTACATCTCCCAAACTTTTATTACTGGACGAACCTTTTTCTAATCTTGATACAGCAAATAAGAAAATGATTCAATTGGTAATTTATGATATTACCGAAAAAATAAAGATGAGCTGTATCATGGTTTCGCATGATGCAGCCGATATTCTTTCCTGGGCCGACAGGGTGATAGTGATGAAAGATGGGGAAATTATACAACAGGCAGCGCCAAAAGAAATTTACCGGCAACCCATCAACGAATATTGCGCCGGCTTGTTGGGCGAGTATAACCTCCTTGATTTGAGTGATCCTTTTTTTGCATCAATTGCAGTAAGTAATGAAGCTGCACAAAAAAAACTGTTGCTACGTCCTGAACAAATACAAATTGGCAGCGATGCTGCATATAATGTAAAAGGAAAAGTAGCGGAAGTATTTTTTAATGGAAATTATTATATCCTGCAGGTATTGGTTGGAACACATTTATTAATGGTTCAAACATTAAAGGAAGAGTTTGGTAAAGGAGACAATATATATTTAAGTATTCATCCGGCTAAAGGATATTACCTGCAATAAAAATGATTAAACCTATAGGTTCATCTCCTATATTGAATTAAAAAAATATAGTGATTTATTCTTTTATCATATAAAGTCGAATATGCGTTACTACATCATTTGACTGGATGATGGGGATACGGCCATTAAAGGACTGAACCAGGCCTATGGAAAACCAGTAAAAATTATTGAGCCTGTTATCTGCATGAAACAAGGTGGTAAATGTAGTGGCATTTGCAGGCGTATCATACACAAGGGAACTAAAGCCCTGTCCATTTATTTCATTTACATTAAGCCCAATAGTATTGTTTAGGATAACACAGGCAGCCTTATCTTCAAAATTATTTTCACGCAGGCCAAATGGATTTATTTTTTGTTTCCATTCAAATATTTTTCCTGTAAGATCTGCTCCTGCCACTACTTCCAGTTTAAAATGATAATAGCCATCTTCATTTTTATATTTCCAGCAATCACCCAGCCTGGAATAAAGATTTTCTGTTGGCAGATTGCCATTACGGATTGCCTGAAATATGTTATTAAAAGTGCTGTTACCCTGGTGGTTAAGCAGCAGGTATTGCCCGGCCGTTACTACGTTGAAACCCGAAGGGCTGCTGTTTTGTTTTGCGGGTGATAAAGCATCCAAATATCTTTTTCCTAATTCAATGTGTCCGTTTGCATCAAAATGAATAACATCAAAGGAAGTTAATCCTGTGGAACTTACGGTATAGGTATAAGGCATTTCATTTTGTATATCACTGATAATACTTTGCACATTTATTCTTGCAGGATTTGTGCCTACCCATGATTGTAACATCTGTCCTAAAATAAAAGGGAGCTTGTCATTCCCTGAAAAATCTCTCAGGCTTTTTATAAAATTTTTCAAAAGGTCTTTATAATTGAGGGTGCTGCTCAGCGCATCTGTTTCTCCCTGGTGCCATAATACAGCATCTATTTGATACCCATTATTTTTTACCCACTTTATCCTGTCGGTAATGTCTTTAAAGTATGCAGCATCTGTTCTCCATGAATTGAGTGGATATTGGTCATCGCTCCAACCTGACCCCCCGGCACCACATGGAACCAATAGTAATTCTATATTTCGGCCCGGGTATTGCAATTGTAAAGAATCGTAATACCTGCTCAGGAAAATGGAACCGAAGCTTATTTTATCTGTTTGAATGGTATATTGATAGCTGCCATAAAAACTAAGTGGAAGTATTTTTAAATCCGCATCCCCTCTTCCCAGTTGTGATAATTTTTTGCCGGTTATATCAGGTAAATTTTGAGGGGAACCAAATCCAAAATGCGTATTACTTTGTCCTGCAATAAAAATGGCTCTTTTTATCGGTACTTCATTTTTTATATTGGTTAACTCATTATTGAGCGAATCAATTTTATTGATAGCTGCTGTCATACTTACCCATTTTAAACCATCATTCAGATAAAATCCTGGGTTTACCAATAAATTAGAGGAAGTATTATACACTATCATTCCTGCTACATGATTGGGTAATGGAGCAGAAAGCGCCGGAGCTTCCAGGGCAAGCCTTGGAATTAGTAAACCTTTATCCGGCGAAGAAATATCCAGCATGGCTGAATTATTTGGATTAGTTGTTCCAATGCCCACCTGGCAAAAAGACTGCTTACCAAACAATATAAAAACAATGATCACAATAATTCTCATACTTGTTTATTTTTTTAACCGGCTTCATTCAACTATATAGCAATGTTAACCTTGTTTTCAGGGCAATGTTTACCACAAATTGTAAGTGGAATATTTTTATTCTTAAAAGGCAGTTGCTGATATTTACAGAGGATGCAATTGGTTTGGTAGTGGGTTTTGGTAAGTAAATATAGTTAAGATTCAAATATTTTATTATAAATATAAATATTAAACCGCAATAATGTATCACTATAATCGTTTTACACGCAAACCCTTATAAATCCAAAACAATGAAAAAAAATCTATTCAATCTCCTGTTGCTATCATGCAACATGGCGCTCCTAAGCGCATGCTCAACCATAAATAAACTGCAGCCGGATAGAGAAGCCGGTATTAAAAATGCCAATGAAAATAGTTTCGATTGCTTCATTCAAAAAATGGATGGAAGTTTAGAACATTTTAGCAGCCTTAAGCTGGTGACGGGTATTTTTATTACACCTTACCTGTTGGCAGATGGTAAAATAAAAATTAATAGTGCTGAAATTAAAGCATACCAAAACCAGGATCATTATGCTATATCGCAGAAGATTTTGACAAGTGGCCACCAAAGCAGGGTGGCAGTAGAGGCATTGCCGGGTTTTGCAGTTAGAATTGCAAAAGGCCCATTAAATGTTTATTGTAAAAAATATTTTAATGGAGCCAAAGCAGTAGACGAATTATTTTTACAATATGGCGATAACGGCAAAATCTTTCTTTATTCCGAAGCATTTATTACCAGGCTGGTAAAAGATCATCCGGAGGCATTGGAATGTTTAAATAATAAGAAGTTAAACCAGTTGTCAAAAAAATTGCAGGCTATGGCTGAAATAATTAATCGTGATCATCCCATGACAAAAAATTAATGTCAATTAAGGGTTTATTATAATCAAAAAGGGGCCGGATTTTTTCCGGCCCCTTTTTGATTATACTGTGTAAATTGTTTATTGAGTTGTGGCAGTATATTGAAAGTTGCCAACACGTCCATCAGCCTTATCTTTTTTGCGACCAAGTATATACCCACCTGCAGCACCTATTACTCCTCCAATTACTGCACCTTTACCTTTTTTGCTTAACACCGCACCTACCACTGCGCCGCCCACACCTCCAATAATAGCGCCTTGTGCCCCTTTGCTCATACCTGTTTTTTTAGCAGGTACAGTTTCAGCATCAGCAGCGGTTTCTGTGCCGGAAGTAGAAGCTGTTTCAGTACCCGATCCCGGTGTTGCAGCAGGGGCTGTTGCTGGTGCAGGATTAGGTGATGCAACTGCAACCGGTGGCGTAACTACCGGTGAAGGTGCTGTTTGATTATTTGCGCTTGCAGCGTTGTTATAATTTCTTCTTGGTTGCGCAGCAGGCTTCCTGTTTTGTGCCGGTTTGCTGGTAATTACCGGTATTTCTTCTATTGGTTCGTCCTTTAGCAAAACTGCAGTATCAGTGTTCATGCTGCTTTTATACATTTCATCATTTAGTAACACCATGTCTCTTTTGGGTTCTTCTTTATTGCTGCTGCAGGCAGAAAATAATCCTGCAGAAATAATCATTAGTGGAAGTAGTATTCTTTTCATCGTAGTTAAGTTTTAAAGTTTTTAAAATTTTGCAGCGGTTTATTTATTTGTTTTTTGCTTACGCTATTCATTAATACAATACTGTGCCATATTATGGTTTTTAGTTTTTTATAACACTGTTGTGCGGGGTATTATAAATTGTTTAACAGGTGCCAATAAAAACAGCCATTTTTAATTGAATGGCTGTAGAATAAAACTTATAAACTATTTTTCTTCTTACTTCTGTTAATTGGTAAGAGCCCGTTATGGCTATTGATAATTAATGCAATTTCTCTTTTTTATATTTTAAAAATGAACAAAAAGTAATATTGCCTTTTCTATTTTTTCTCATTCATTTTTATTTCTTCAAAACAGTTTCAAATAATTTAAAAATACGTTTATACTCATCTGTCCAACTGCTGGGTTCTATAAATCCATGATCTTCCATAGGGTAGGATGCCAGTTCCCAATTATCTTTTTTTAACTCTATCAATCGTTGAGAAAGTTTTACCACATCCTGGTAATGTACGTTGATATCCACCATGCCATGGCATATTAATAAATTTCCTTTCAGGCCATTGGCAAAATATAAAGGAGAACTTTTGCGGTAAGCTATACTGTCATTAAATGGCTCATTTAAAATATTGGATGTATAGCCGTGATTATAATTGGCCCAGTCTGTAACGGGCCTCAGTGCTGCACCTGCAGCAAATACATCCGGCGTGGTAAACATGCCCATCAGTGTTATAAATCCGCCATAGGAACCACCGTAAATGCCAATACGCTTTTTATCTACACCCATACTGTTAATCAAAAAATTGGCAGCATCTACCTCGTCTGTAAGATCCTTGCCACCCATATGACGGTAAATTCCGGTGCGCCAGTTACTACCATAACCAGCACTGCCCCTGTAATCAATATCCATTACATAATAACCCTCATCTGCCAGTAAATTATGAAACATGTATTCTCTAAAATACGTGCTCCACCATTTGTGTGCATTCTGCAGGTAGCCTGCGCCGTGTACAAATATCACTGCCGGTTTGTTTGGATGAGGGTTAGCCGGTTTGAATAACCGTGCATACACATCTGCTCCGTCTCTTGCTTTAAAAGTAATTACTTCAGGGTCCTTCCATGCATAGGATTTAAACTCCGGGCTTTGTGCTTTATTGGTAATTGGCACGGCTTTTTTACCAGGTACATTTTCCTGCAGCAATAACTCTGTGGGTTTATTGGAATAGGAGTAAAGTATGGCCATTGTTTTTTCATCAGGAGAGAGCAACACCTGGTTGCTACCTTCCATAGTGGTTAATCTTTCTGCCTTGCCACCGGTTACGGGCACACGATAAAAATGTTTTTCGCCCGGATGTACTTCGTTGGTAGTGATATAAAAATATTTTTTGTTATTGGATAATGCCGCTTCCTGCACTTCATATTTACCGGATGTAATATTTTGTTTGAATCCCGTTTTTACATTGGCGGTATATATATGGCTGTATCCTGTAGCTTCTGATTGAAACCATACAACAGATTCATTGATCCATCCCCGGTTGAAATTGCCCGGGCCGCCTATCCATGCTTCATTCCTTTGCCTGTCTATTATTTTCATTTTGCAGGTTGCCGTATCCCAGGCCATCAGCCAGCGGTCTTTATTATCTCTTGAGCGGATGTCGAGCAATAAATACTGCCCTGATGGCGACCATATGGAGGCACTGAAATTCACAGCCCTGATTTCAGGCTTTTTTATTTTTTCTTCCAATTGTTTGGGATAGTCTTTCACATAATCCGGCAGGTCTTTTATACCTGGCAACTCATCTGTTTTTATGGTATACAAACTATCAGATTCACGATCGTAAATAAACATTTCTGAAGTACCGGACAATTCGCCCACTTTAGTTCTTGCCGGTATGTCTGCTGTAAAACCCGTTTCAGTTACATAGTTGGGTACAATACTTCCCTTGTTGCCGCCGGCAGATTTAAACAGGCGGTAACTGATAAACCGCCCATCCGGACTAATGCTTAAGTTTTGAATATTTTTATCTTCAATATTAATCAGTTTTAATTCTTTTTCTTTTGGCAGGTTTTTATTGTAAGCTTCGGTGGCTTCTTTTTTTTCTTTTCGTTCCCTTAATATTTCAAAAGTTTGCAACTGGTCCTGCTTCAGCCATTTTTCCTGTTGGTTATCTGTATCTGTTTTTTCTTTTGTTGATTTATTGGCGCTGCCGGTCTGTATCCTCGTCAACTGGGTAGTTTCGCCATTATCAATATCCCAGGCATATAAATTTTGGCTACGTGTATATACCAGTTTGCTTCCATTAAATGAAAATTGTGGATTATATTCAATATCAGTACTGCTCACAATGCGGCTTGTGCGGCCTGTTTTTATTTCGGTATAAAAAATATCACCCCCTTTTGCGTAAGTATAGGCAGTTCTTTTATAATTATAAACTATATTATCATCCGCCAGAAATTGTTGTTTTTGCAGGGTTGTTGCTTTTGCGGGAATATTGTTTTTTGTGCTGATATAATATAGAGAATCTGCAGGGGCATTATCAGGGTTCCAGTAAAAAAACAGCTCTTTACCATCAGCACTCCATTGCGGGGTAGTGGGGGAGGTTCCAATCCACTTAGGTTCCCGCATTATTTTTTCAACAGTTAAATTTCCTAATGCCTGTTGCGCATTGGTATTGATGGTACTGATTAATAGCAATAAGAAAAGGGTTCTCTGCATATGTTGGTTTTAATGGAGGTAAATATATTTATTATGAAAAGACAATCGATACCATTTAAAAAAAAGATCGGGAGACGGCTTATGTTATAGGTTCACATATTAATTAAATGCCGGTTATTTATTAAATTATTAATGGCCGGGAATTGAATAAAAAGGGGCATATAAGCAAAGCATTTTGTGTATAACTTGTGCTCAATGCAGCCAATTGTTATCTTAACATTATCTAATTGTTATCAACTTGAAATGGGCTTGGATATTAACGTTTTTAGTGGTACTTTTTGCCTCTTAAAACAGGGTTATAAAATTTTCTTCACATGAAACAGGCCTCTATCTCGTTAAAAGAACCTTCACAATCTTTATCTCAATATTATATTCCTTCTTCTTATTCTGATGAGGTAACCAAAAAAAAGATTCAACGTCATTTAACCGATATCAATGATATCATTACCGAAGAAGATATCCGTAATATTGATACTTCCATTACTGTAAAACAAAACCCGCATTCGCTGGTTGATTTTACATCTCACAAATAATTAACAGCAAAATCCCGGAGGGCAGCATTTATTTTTCCTGCAAAAAGAAATTCTTTTCAGGTAATGTTTTGCGTTTAGTCTGACCCAAAACCGCTGATATCGTTTACCACACTATGTACTACCCGTATTGATAGTGATTACACCTCGTACTTTTCCGATAGTTAAAAATCTACAACAACTTCAAGTATCCGCTAATGTATTGGCTGAAACATTAGCAATATTTGCATAGAATTAGTATATCCAAATATCCCGTTTAAACCAAAACCAATATCATGAAACTCTTTACACAACAAATGGTTGGCGGCTTTACCAGCCTGCTGATCATTTTGATCCTGGCTGCTTTTAATCCTGCACAATCGCAGGTGAGAATGAGGGCCAACCTCCAGATTGTAGATAATACCGGTGCCACTTTGATGGATGGTAACATGACCAACTATTCTGCTACTTACAGCAATGCGATAGATGGTTATGACATCTGGAAGATGAGCAATTTTGGAGAAAACTTTGGTATCCTTCGCAGCACCGCCAACCTGGTAATAGAGCGCAGGAGCCTGATCGCACAAAGGGACACCACTTTTTTTCGTATGTGGAATATGCAGCAGCGTAATTACCGCATACAGCTAATTGTAGAAAACCTTCACACATTTAACCTTGTTGGAGTTATTAAGGATAATTACCTAAACCAGGAGATACCGGTTAGTTTGAATGATACCAGCAATATTAATTTTACGGTAAACGGTCAGCCGGGTTCCTATGCACAAAACCGCTTTCAATTAATATATACAAATATTAGCGTGGCTGCAGGGCCCCTGCCGGTAAATTTTACAGGTATACACGCAAGCCGTAAAAACAATAATATACAGTTAAGCTGGACGGTAGAAGATGAAATAGCCTTGCAAAAATATATCGTGGAATATGCAACAGATGGATTTCATTTTAAGGCACTTGAGGAAGTAAAAAGTGCCAATACCAGCATCAGAAAAACATATACCATATTGCACAGTTCACCCGGAGCCGGCGATCATTTTTACCGTATTAAAGGCATTAGCCTGGGAGATAAAGTACAGTACAGCCCTATCGCCCGTGTTAGCGGTGCAGAAAATCAACCTGCTTTGAATGTGTACCCCAACCCGGTAGTAAATAAAACACTGCAGATGCAATTGAATATTTCGCAGGCTGGTATTTACAGCATGCACCTGGTAAACAGTATTGGCAGCAAACAGGAACTGGCCAGTAAATTATTACCTGCCGGGCAAAGTATTCAAACAGTTCATCTTCCCAAAAATACGGGGGCCGGTATTTATCGCCTTCAACTAACCGCACCAGATAAATCTGTTCTTATTAAAACCATACATGTGCTTTAATCTTAAGGCAACTTTTTTCTGAAACCTCAAATAAACTCATCTCCTCCTTACCGGGGAGGTGTTTTTTTGTTTGAAGGAAGCTAATGCAGGAATTGAAGCAGATAGTTTTTATAAACCGCTATTGGCTTTTTTGCACTGGCAGGTAGCTGCGCAGTTTAATGGCCCTGGCCTGTTTCCAGTATTTTCATTGCATAATGTTTAGGATGTGCTGCCTGCTGATGGCCTTCGAAGCAGGCGACTTTTAAGAGGAGCATCCATGGCTGCTGCTTTGGTATGGCAAAGCTGAAGCTGCATTCTTTATTGGGCGGCTCGCTGAAGCTGAACAATTCGGATTGCTGTGACCAAAGTTCCAGCTCCTGGTGCATGAGAATATCACCGCATAGCAGTACTGCCTCAAAATAATATTCGGTTAACAGGTTATTGAATTTAGTGACACTGAACTGGTTGATCAGAAACCGGGTGGATACGAAATCATCCTGCAGCCCTGTATAAATGGTTTGTTTTAATAGATTGTGTAAGGGCCATTGGGGTTGCAGATCGAGGCCTTTAAGATATTGAAAGCCAGGTTGGCGGTATTGTTTGTAATGTTTTTTTAAACCGGTGAGGAGGAAATTGTGCAGGTTTTTTGTTTCCATACGAATGGTGAAGGGTTGCAGAATGGAAGTAATCTTTTTACAGGCCGGGCTGAGCAGGCAGGTAAGCTGCAGGTTTTCTGCAAAGGCAGCATTTAAGGTAGCGGGTGTAAGGGTGCCTCTTTTGAGCCGCCAAAAGTACCGGCTATCTTTTGTTTTTACCAACACATATTGCTGCGGATCGGGGCAGGGTGGCAGTTGCCGTTTGGTATACTGTTTTGATTTGGACATGGGCTGTGATTTAGCAGGCTTTAAAATACACAAAATAATTATTGATGCAAACCGTAGCAATACGGGTTTTAAGAAAGTTTATTTTGCAGAAAGCTGTTGTTTAAGATGCAACCCCGGCGGGGGGCAGCAGTTGCGGGCGGGGTTTATGCAGGTTATATGGGGGGAGATGGGGAGTTGATATTCTATAAGGGTTCTATAAGTATTCTATAAGGGTTCTATAATG
>JBBRFX010000148.1:0-9876 GCA_038241275.1 Chitinophagales bacterium | reverse complement strand
TAAAATAAAAGTCCCCCGCAATTGCAGGGGACGATTATTATATAGGCGCTTTTAAACCTTTGCCACATCAAATGCATTTTGAAGATCATTCTTGATGTCGTCAATATGTTCGATGCCCAATGATATACGCAATAGTCCGGGCTCTACGCCGGCAGAAATTTGCTCAGCCTCACTCAACTGTTCGTGGGTAGTGGTGGCCGGATGTATGATAAGTGTTTTGGCATCGCCTACATTGGCTAAATGGCTGATCAGTTTCAACTCATTTACAAAAGTATCAGCTACCGTTTTTCCGCCCTTTATTTTAAAGGACAACACACCACCAAAACCTCGTTTCAAATATTTTTTAGCCAGGGTGTGGTACTTACTGCTTTCCAGTCCCGGATAATTTACATACTCAACCTGTGGATGCGCCTCCAGCCATAAAGCCAGGGCCAGCGCATTATCCACGGTACGTTCTACCCGTAAAGACAAAGTCTCCAGCCCTTGCAAAAATAAAAATGAATTGAACGGACTTAAAGAAGGTCCCCACGTGCGCAGGCCTGATACCCGCAGCCGGATGATATATGCGATGTTGCCAAACGGGCTGCCGGCTCCAAAAATTTCCCAGAATTTCATGCCATGGTATCCTTCATCGGGCTCTGTAAATTGTGGAAATTTACCATTGCCCCAATTGTAATTTCCGCCATCAATCACCACACCACCAATGCTGTTGCCATGGCCACCAATCCATTTGGTAGCAGCTTCTACCACCACGTTGGCACCATAGTCAAAAGGCCTGAATAAATAACCGGCAGCACCAAAAGTATTGTCAACTACCAGTGGTATATCGTGTTCTTTTGCAACCGCTGCAATGGCTTCAAAATCGGGAATGCTAAAACCCGGGTTGCCGATTGTTTCTAAAAATATGGCTTTTGTTTTGTCGTTGATTTTGGAGGCGATGCTTGCGGCATTATCACCTTCTGCAAAACGAACTTCTATACCAATGCGCTTAAACGAAACTTTAAACTGGTTGTAACTGCCACCATATAAAAAGGAGGAGGCTACAAAATTGTCGCCGGGTAATAGTAAATTATGTAATGCCAAGAACTGGGCACTCATGCCCGACCCTGTGGCAACAGCGCCTACGCCACCTTCCAATGCAGCAACCCGTTTTTCAAACACATCGGTTGTTGGATTCATAATGCGGGTGTAAATATTTCCAAACTCCTTTAATCCAAACAGGTTGGCGGCATGTTCCGAACTTTCGAAAACAAAAGAACTGGTTTGATAAATCGGAACCTGCGCTGCATGCGTGGTAGCTTCCGGCGAATACCCGGCATGTATCTGCAGGGTTTCAAAATGTAATGGCGTTGTAGACATAATTATTTTTTCGTTATTAAAAGTCTACCAAGTTAATATACTTTGTGTAATAAAAACAAATGTAAGGTGGAAAAAATTTTCAAACTTGACAAATGGTGCTGTCTCGTCACTGATGCCCATTAATTCTGTAATTCGGAGAAGGTGCCGCAGGCGGATAAGGCGGCAGAAGTAGAAGCCCGCACGTGCCGCTACGGACGGGGAGTATGAGGCCGGAACGCAGCGATAGTAAGCGGCGCTCTTATTTTCTTTAAAGGAGTCGGTGCATGTTTAACCAGGCATAATATTGGCCAAAGACCAATTGGATTCAGAAAATGATTAATGGAGAAATTAGGAGGGGCTAAGGTTCCATAGTTAGTTTTTTTGATTGTTCAATACGTGCTTGAAAATACCTCTGCAATAGAAACAATGTCTTCAGATACATAAAACAAAAAGGAGGCTGAACCATTCAGCCTCCTTTGTTATCCGTTACCTGCTCATCATTTAACTTTTACAAGTCTCACAATCTTGCGTTCACCGCCTTGCTTTATTTCTGCAACAAAAACGCCGCGGCTCCATTTGGCATCGCTTACTTTTATATTCATGTTGGGTACATGTTTTGTAGCGCTTATTGTTCTGCCATTCAAGTCCATCGCTCTAACAGTTACGGGTGTGATTCTTTGCTTGCTTATTAAAACAAGTGTAAAGTCGGTGGTGCTTGGGTTTGGCAACACATCAACCGTTAATCCCGTTACCAATGGTTCTTTCCCGGTGACAACTTCTACTGGTTCATTGTTGGTTAAGGCTGGTACCTCACTCATAACTGGTTCGCCGGAAGAATACCTGTTATTAAAGCAACTCCGGTTTACCAGTATAACCCCACCTTTGTTTTTCCATAAACAGCAGATCCGTTTATCGAAAACCTGAAATAATTTTTAACAATACTCGTATATTTATACTCCTTTACAATTTGATTGTTTCTACTTAAATGGCTCAATGAAAAAAATATTACTTTATTTAACTGTTATTCTCTTTCATGGCTTGTGCTGCCTGGCACAGCCTTGTATTCAGCCGGGCTCGCTGGTGAGTGTTAGAAATATTTCAACAGAAAAATATGAATTCATTGTATTCAAATTTCTCAAGCCGCATTCCGACAAAGGACTATTGAGTGGCGGTACTGCAGAACTTTTTCCATTTAATAGAGGAAAAAACCACAGTTATCATAAAATTGTATTTAATAATGTTACACATTTGTGTTATAACAAATTAAATGTTATTCCTAAAGGTAAAAAGTTAGTGGATTTTAAAGTGCAGCAGAAAACTGACAATATGATTTCTTATATTTTTGAACTGAATGAAGGGGCCAGGATTGCTGGCCATTATGTAAGACAACAACAGAATTTTTATTTTATAAAAATTCGGATTGAATAACTGTATACTTCCCTCTGCCCCTCAAATATGACGCAAGTTTCAAGGGATCGCCTGTGATTTTTTAAGGCTGTCTTAAGCGGGGATATGCATACAATGCATAATGTTAAGCCTCCCGGCAATGTCTCCCGCAGAATGTGTATGGCTATTATAGGACGTTGCTCGTAAAAGATTCAACAACATCAGAAATGCAACCAGTTCCAACTAAATTTTCCACGGCTATATTCCACAGATGGAGTAGGGAATTTAAAAATGTTTAAAATCTGCAGGGCTACTTTGATGCCTTTTTTGTTGGTTTTTATTTTGGTAAGATCAATATCGGGTGCAAGGTACCATTGGCGGCGGCGGGTAATATCGGTGCGGCTAAAAGTTATATTGCCGTTTTTATCTGTGGCAATATTTTCATAACCGCCAAACAAACCTTCTGCACCGGTACCAACAGATACCTGCAGCCATGCCGGGAATTTGCTTTTAGGAAAAAACGATTTGGGTGCTACGCTAAGCCAGTAAGTTTGGCCGTTATAGTCTTTTAAAATTCGCTCAATATTGCTGCTTCCAAAGAGTTCGTTGCTTCGGCTATTGAGCATGGGGTCATCATAACGTTTACGGTGAAACGACCATTTCATTTGAATGCTTTGTTCGTCCCAGGCCAGTTCCTGTGCTACCAGCATACCACTGCCGGCGATATTGGCTGCAAAGTCGCCCCAGCTCCAGCCCCATTCTGCACTAAACCCATCCAGCACTTCAATTACGGTTTGGTAAGCGGCACCACTCATGCCACCCAGCCATATCCGTTTTTTGCGGCTGATGCCCGTGTAGCGCCAGAGTTCCATACTTGCCTTGCTTTCGGCATAGGCGCTATACATATGGCCCAGTTTGTCCATTTGTTTCCATTCTTTGATATCGTTGAAGCTGTGAAAACTGCTTTGCGGATAATCTTTGTACCATGCCTGGTATAGGCCCACCATGGCTGCGCTGTAACCAACTATATTGGCGGCTGCTACGATGCGAATTCGGCGGTTACCTACTTCTTTACTTAGGCGGTTAGAAGAGGTGACGAACGGAGATGGCGGTAATTTGCCTGCGATAGTATCAGGTAAGGGTATTGCACGAATTTCTTGCAGGTTGTTTTTGATGCCAGCAGTAGTATCCTGGGCAAATGAACTTGCACAGATAAAACCTGCTAATAAAAAGCTCAGTAAAGATCTTTTTGTACAAGTGAGTGACACAACAAAAGATGATAAAAGATTAAATGCTCGTTCCATAAAATTATTTATTCATCCGATTCATTTTTTTGCGTGGATGCTGTTTTGCATGAAATACAATTATAAACGATGATGGTTTCTTCTTCAAGCTCATAAACCACTACATACGGAAATTTCTTAAGGGCAGCCTGCCGGAAATCTTTGTATATTTTTTTAAACGTTCCAGGATTGTATTGTATAATGTTGATTGTATCCTCCAGGTATTGGATAAAAATTTTGTCCAATCCTTCTGATTGTTCCGCATACCATTGAGCAGCTTCTATAATATCATTCCTTGCTTCGGTTTAAATTTCAGGGGATAATTTAAGATTTTCTGCTTAGCGCTGCTTTTTTTACTGACTGCCATGAGTAGGATTTGCTGATGCCTTTTAGATGGTTTTCTTTTCTTTGGTCAAGTTCATTTTTAATATCCGGAGATATTTCCGGATTTACTTCATATGCTTTGTTGGATACGATTGTATAAACTGCCTGCAAAAAATCCTTGTCATTAATATCGCCTATGAGCTCATTAACCTGCTTTTTTAATAATGTGGTAGTCATAAATAAAAAATTATTAATAAAATTACAAACAAAAACCGAATCATTTGTTAGTTGGTTAAATACAAAATAAATAACTTCATCGCCTTAAACGACTATAATTATGGATGCAGCAATTCAACAAAAAATAGACAAATGGCTGGAGGGCAATTATGATGAAGCCACTAAAGAGGCCATTCGCAAATCGCAAAGCGAAAAACCGGATGAACTGGCAGATGCTTTTTACAAAAATCTTGAGTTTGGTACCGGTGGCCTGAGGGGCATTATGGGTATTGGTACCAATCGTATGAATAAATATACGGTGGGTATGGCTACGCAGGGCTATGCCAATTATTTAAATAAATGTTTTAATAATGATGTGAGCGTGGCTATTGCACACGACTGCAGGAACAACAGCCCCGAATTTGCCAGTATTACTGCCAATGTTTTTGCTGCAAATGGTATTAAAGTTTATTTGTTTGAAAGCCTGCGGCCCACACCGGAACTGAGTTTTGCAATCCGTCATTTTGGATGCAAGGGCGGCGTGGTGTGCACGGCCAGTCACAACCCAAAAGAATACAATGGTT
Organism: Chitinophagales bacterium; assembly: GCA_038241275.1. GTDB lineage: Bacteria > Bacteroidota > Bacteroidia > Chitinophagales > Chitinophagaceae > Ferruginibacter. Next base: position 4,745 of record JBBRFX010000148.1, on the reverse strand, counting down.
ATAAAGCTTACTGGGATGATGGTGCGCAAATGGTGCCACCACATGATGAAAATGTGATTGTAGAAGTAGATAAAATTGCCAGTGTAGATGATGTAAAATGGAGTGGTGGAGAAGCAAATATTATCATGATAGGAAAAGAAGTAGATACGATGTACCTGGATATGGTAAAGAGCCTGAGTGTGTACCCGGAAGTGTGCAAGGCGCAACATGATCTTAAAATTGTGTACACACCCATACATGGTACCGGTATTAAACTGGTGCCCCAGGCATTGGAGAAATTTGGTTTTACCAATGTGCATATTGTAAAAGAACAGAGCGAACCGGATGGTAATTTTCCTACAGTGATTTATCCCAATCCTGAAGAAAGAGAAACCATGAGTATGGGTTTGCAGCAGGCCAAAGAATTGGATGCAGATATTTTGCTGGGTACCGATCCGGATGCAGATCGTGTAGGCGCTGGCGTTAAAAATAATAAAGGCGAATGGATATTGCTGAACGGAAATCAAACAGCCTTGCTTGCTTTTAATTATATGATGGAGGCCCGCAAAGCAAAAGGTATTGCACAGCCCAATGATATGGTGATAAAAACAGTTGTTACCACTTATATGATTGATGCCATCGCCAAAGCCAATGCTGTAGCCTGTTACAATGTGCTCACCGGTTTTAAATGGATAGCATCGCTGATAAAAGAAAAAGAAGGAAAAGAAAAATATATCATTGGCGGCGAAGAAAGTTTTGGGTTAATGATTGGTGATGAAATAAGGGATAAAGATGCCATTAGTGCTGTAGCTATTATCTGCGAAATGGCTGCTTATGAAAAAAACAAGGGCCGCAGCCTGTTTGATAAATTACTTGACTTGTATGTGCAATATGGTTTTTATAAAGAGAGCCTTACCAGTATTACCAAAAAAGGAATGAATGGTGCTGCAGAAATAGCTGCCATGATGGAGGCTTATCGTAAAAATCCGCCGCAAACAATTGATGGGGTAAAAGTAGATCAGTTATTAGATTATGAATTGCAACAGGGAACCAACCTGGCAGATGGCAGTACATTTAAAATTGATCTTCCAAAAAGCAATGTGTTGCAGTTTGTATTAGGCGATGGTACACAAATTTCTGCAAGACCCAGCGGTACAGAACCTAAGATAAAATTTTATTTTAGCGTAAATGCTCCATTGGCCAATGCCGCAGCTTTTGATGAAACAGAAAAATTGCTGGATGAGAAGATAAGGAGGATTGAGAGGGAGATGGATTTGTGAGGGGAAAAGTCAAAAGTGAAAAGTGAGAAGTGAAAAGTGAAAAGTGAAAAGTGAAAAGTGAAAAGTGAACACTTGAAATTCTTTTCAAATTTTGATGTACTCAAAACTTTAAACCTTTAAACCTTTAAACCTATAAAACATTGCAACATTAATTTTAGCATGAGAACATTTGAGGATACATATCGCCATAAAGGATTGCGGAAAAAATTAATGGATATTTTAAGGGAGAAAGGTATAACCGACGAAAAGGTTATAACAGCGATGAACAATATTCCCCGTCATTTTTTTTTAGATACGGCACTGGATAATATAGCATACGAAGACAGGGCCTTTCCTATCGGTGATGGACAAACGATTTCTCAGCCTTATACGGTAGCATATCAGAGCCAGTTGCTACAGGTAAAACCTACTGACAAGATTTTGGAAATAGGTACCGGCAGCATTTACCAGGCCACGGTTCTGGCAGAGATGGGGGCTAAAGTATATACCATTGAGCGCCAGAAAAACCTGTTTGAAAAATCTAAACTGTATATTTTTAAATCAAAATATTCCAACATAAAATTTTTTTATGGGGATGGTTTTGAGGGCCTGCCCACTTACGGGCCATTTGATAAAGTGATTATCACTGCAGCGGCTCCTTTTATTCCGCCTAAACTAATACAGCAATTAAAAACCGGCGGATTGATGGTGATACCGGTAGATGAAGGAGATTGCCAGCGTATGCTTAGACTCACTAAAAAAGTGGACGGCAGCTTTAGCGAAGAAGCTTTTGAAAACTTTAGCTTTGTGCCGATGCTGACGGGGAAGAATGGTGGGGGAGGGTAAAAAGTAAAAAGTAAAAAGTCAAAAGTAAAAAGTAAAAAGTAAAAAGTCAAAAGGTGAAAGCCCACCCGGCTGAACACCGTTCGGACGGGATAAAAGCCTGAGGGGTTGAATTGCCACGCCCTTTAGAGCATGGATGAAAATAAAAACAAGCACCCGGGCTTTAGCCCAATTACTAGGTTAGCAAAAGCAAAAAAAATTATTAGTAATATGTATTTAGTTCGCAAATGCTTTACAGTCCTTTGGAGGCTGAAGCTTTGTAGAAAAATAGTGTTGCTGTAATATTTGCTCCTTAGGAGCAATACATTTTTTGGATATTTGTATTCAAGAGATTGCTCCTAAGGAGCAATTGGAAACAGCATTTGTTTGTTGCTACAAAGCTGATGCTCCTACGGAGCAAATGCACTTTGAAGATTAATATGTGAACTAAATTCTTAATCCTCGCACACAAGCGCATACATATTTTAAGTAAATGATAAGGATTTGTTTTGAGTAAAAAGTAAAAGCGGATGAACGAACAACTACTATTAAAAGAAAAAATTAAACTGGTGGAATGCCCCCGTGATGCTATGCAGGGCTGGCCACATTTTATTGCCACCGATAAAAAAATAGCCTACCTCAATGAGCTGCTCAAAGTGGGTTTTGATACCATCGATTTTGGCAGTTTTGTTTCTCCCAAAGCTATTCCGCAAATGGCGGATACACATGAAGTAATTAAAAATCTGGATCTTTCCAATACCGAGACAAAACTGCTCGCCATTATTGCCAATGAAAGAGGAGCGCAGGATGCAGTGTTATATGATACCATATCATACCTTGGGTTTCCGTTTTCTGTTTCAGAAACTTTTCAAAAAAGAAATGCCAATGCAACGATAGAGGAATCTATAAACAGGGTAGAAGAAATTCAAAACCTTTGCATTAAGAATAAAAAAGAACTGGTGGTTTATATTTCTATGGGATTTGGCAATCCTTATGGAGATCCTTATGATGAAGAAATCATTTTTAAATGGGTGAATAAAATGGTGGAAATAGACATTCAGATTATTTCATTGGCAGACACTGTTGGTTTGGCAAGTCCGCAACAGGTGAGCAGCGTTACAAAGTATTTAGTGGATTCATTACCGGAAACAGCTATTGGAGTTCACCTTCATTCTACCGCTGCCAACTGGAAAGCAAAGACCGATGCGGCTTTGCAGGCGGGATGTTTGCGATTTGACGGTGCATTAAAAGGAATTGGCGGCTGTCCCATGGCCGGCGATGACCTTGTGGGCAATATGGATACCGAATTGATGATTCCCTATTTTGAAGAACTGAATTTGTTAAACGATCTTGATAAAGAGGCTTTGGGAAGATGCAGCAGGATGGCATCTGAAATATTTATTTAATAAAAATTTGTATTTAGTTCGCAATTGCTTTACAGCCCCTTAGGGGCTAAAGCTTTGTAGAAAAATATTGTTACCGTTATATTTGCTCAGTAGGAGCAACACATTTTTGGGTAATTGAATTTAAGGGTATTGCTCCTAAGGAGCAATTGGAAAGGCATTTGTTTGTTGCTACAAAGCTGATGCTTCTACGGAGCAAAAGTAAGTTGGAGATTAAGATGCGAAATAAATACAACATCCTGTTATTTAATTAAAACAACTGCTTACTGGTTGCCGTAAAAGAAGGATCATCAATTACAAAAACACATAGGGATATTTTTAAAACATTGTTAAGTATTGCTTTTTTTTTAAAACTAAGTTCTTGTTTCAAACCAACAGCGTTATGGATTTTCATATAGAATTTACTCCCAAACCATTTGAGTCAAAGATCAATCACAGTCAGCAGTTATTTTTGGCAGGATCCTGTTTTACAGAGCAGATAGGCAATAAACTGGCTGCCCATAAATTCAGGATTATTGATAATCCCAATGGAATATTATTTAACCCGGTGAGTATAGCCCGGTCGATAACTTCTTATATTGAAAATAAACGATACACAGAGGCTGATCTTTTTTATCACAATGAACTATGGGGTAGTTGGGAACATCATACCCGTTTTAGCAGTGTGAGTGCAGCCGATTGTTTGCAAAAAATAAATCAATCGCAGGAGGCCGCTCATTCATTTTTGCAAAAAGCAGATTGGCTGCTGCTTACACTGGGCTCTGCGTTTGTGTATGAGCTGGACAACAAACAGGTGGTGGCTAACTGTCATAAAGTGCCTGTTGACAAGTTTAAAAAAAGATTGTTATCCGTAGAGGAAGTGGTGACTACTCTGGACACATTGGTGTACCGGTTAAAACAGTTTAATCCTGCATTACAGGTCATCTTTACCATTAGCCCTGTGCGCCACCTGCGGGATGGGTTTGTAGAAAATAACCGGAGCAAGGCAACGCTTATCAATGCCGTGCATCATGTAACAGATAAATTTGAAAAGCTGTTTTATTTTCCTGCCTACGAACTCATCATCGATGATTTAAGGGATTACCGTTTTTATGCAGAAGATATGGTGCATCCCAATTATGCGGCCACTAATTATGTGTGGGAAAAATTTGTAGGTGCCTGTGTAGATGAATCATCCCGGGAATTAATGTCAGAAATCTATAAGATTAATGCGGCTATGAGTCACAAAGCTTTTAACCCGGATTCGGAAGCGCACAAGGCTTTTAAAAATAAATACCTGCAA
>JBBRFX010000147.1:0-9889 GCA_038241275.1 Chitinophagales bacterium | reverse complement strand
CTGGCGCTTGTTGCAGGAGTAAAAAAAACAAATATTCAGCAGGCTGCCAAAGCAGAATCTGTGGATTGGATTAATGGCGCTTTTCTGATGGTAAAGAAAACAGCTATTGAAAAAGCAGGTTTGCTGGATGAAGACTTTTTTCTGTATGCCGAAGAAATAGAATGGTGCAGCCGGCTGCAAAAGCAGGGAAAACTACTGGTATATGGAGACCTGTACACTACACACCTGCAGGGCGAAACGATTAATAACGTCACACACAGCTCCGATAAAGGTTACTTTAATCTATTTGACAAAAAGGGATTACAGCTTTTGATATCAATGAATCTGCGCATCAGAAAACAATTTGGTGTAGCCTGGTTTTTATTTCACCTGGTAATCTTAACCCTGGAAATTTCCCTATTTTTTATTTTCAGCATACTGCACAACAGCATTCGCTTTCGTAATCCTTTTACTGATTGGACCCAAATAAGTGGTTATACTTCCAATGTATTCCGGCTTTTAAAACTCAGCCCAAAGATGATTGCCAATAAGCCCTATTTCTATAAAATGTTTTAACCTGTATAAATGGATTTTACAGATTTTTAATTGCTCCGCAAACGTTTATTATCCGGTAAAAACCCGGAGCTAAATTTTGCAAAAATGATCCTTATTGAATATCATTACCCTGCTCACTCACAGCTAATCAATAGGAGGGATTCAAAGCTTTTAAATTTTTCAACATATAATTTTGGCTACATAGCAGGCAACTTTTAGTTTATTATTTAATTCCATGCAGGTATCAGCCTTACAACAAACTGTTTTTAAACAAAATCAGTTAATTTGCTGCTCATTATCCAAAAAAAGAGTTTATGAAATTTGATTTTAAAAAATTATTACCCCATATTATTGCTGTGCTGGTGTTTCTTATTGTAGCGGTAGTTTTTTGCAAACCTGCATTGGAGGGAAAAGTAGTGTTTCAGCACGATTTGCAGGGATGGAGGGGTATGGCACAACAATCATTCGAGTTTAAAGAAAAGTATGGTCATTTTCCATTATGGACCAACAGTATGTTTAGCGGTATGCCCGCATACCAGATAGCAATGGGTGCTACCCATTCATTTAGTATGGGGCACCTGGAAAAAGTAATCAGCCTGAATTTACCGGAGCCAATCAACTTTTTCTTTTTGGCCTGTATCTGTTTTTATTTTTTATGCATCGTGCTGCGCATCAACCCATGGGTAAGCATCCTGGGTGCATTGGCCTATGCCTACTCTACTTACGACCCCGTAATTATTATGGTGGGCCATGTAACAAAAATGGCATCAATGGCATATGCGCCTGCAGTGTTGGGAGCATTCCTGCTCATCCTGCAAAAAAAATACTGGACGGGCACAGCGCTGCTCATACTCTTTTCATTTTTAATGATTTCGCAAAACCATGTGCAGATCGTTTTTTATACTTTATTAATTGCTTTGTCTATTGCCATCGCTTATGCGGTAAAGGCATTCAAAGAAAAAGAAACGGTTCATTTATTTAAATCTGCCGCATTGTCTATTGTTGCAGGGCTTGTTGGCCTGGCAGGAGCAGCTATTACCTTGATGCCCACATCAGAATATGTAAAAGAAACCATGAGGGGTGGCAGATCGGAATTAACCGATTCTACCAACATGGATAATAAAACAAAAGGTGGGCTGGATAAAGATTATGCCTTTAACTGGAGTTATGGAGTAGATGAAACCCTTACGCTTTTAGTACCGGGAATCTTTGGCGGAAGTTCCGGAGGAGAACTCACCGAAAAATCTGCAACGGCTGATGCACTTAGAACTGCTTACCCCGAAGATAATGCCATACAAATTGCCCGAAGCTTACCTACTTACTGGGGTCCACAACCCAACACTTCCGGCCCCGTTTACCTGGGTGCCATTATCTGTTTCCTGTTTATTTTGGGATTGGTTTATTTAGATAGCTGGCACAAATGGTGGATTGCAGCTATCACTCTTATTGCCCTTATGCTGGCATGGGGCAGTAATTTTAAAGCATTTAATTATTTCATTTTTGATTACCTGCCTGTATACAATAAATTCCGTGCGCCCACTATGGCATTGGTTATCCCACAGTTGACGGCTGCTTTAATGGCCGCACTGGTATTACAAAAATTTCTGTTTGGCGGCGATGCCAAAGAGCTGTTGTTTAAAAAATTAAAACTGTCTGTATACATTACTGCAGGAGTATTGGCAATTACAACCCTGTTATATTTTAGCTTTAGCTACAGCAGCCAAAACGATACCCGCATTAAAGAAAATTTTGTAAGTAATATGATGCAGGGGCAACAAGCCAATCCGCAAATGCAGGCACAGGCCAATGAATTTGGCCAGTCTGTTATAAGGGCGCTGGGAGAAGACCGCAAAGGAATGTTTGGAAGCGATCTGTTACGCACCATATTATTTATCGCTGCTGCCATTGTGGTATTGGGATTGTTTGCAAAAAATAAAGTAAATGCAACGGTAGCCATTGCCATATTAATTGCCCTCACCGTTTTTGATTTATTACCGGTAGGCAAAAGATACCTTAACGAAAATAATTTTGTAGATAAAACAAATATAGAAGATGAGTTTGCAATGACGGATGCAGACCGTATGATAAAGCAGGATCCGGATCATGCAAATTTTCGCATTTACAACAGTGATGATCCTTATAACAGTGCAAAACCTTCCTATCACCACAATTCTATTGGAGGGTACAACCCGGCCAAACTGGCTATTTACCAGGACCTGATAGAGCGCCAGCTTTCTAAAGGAAACATGCGGGTGTTTGATATGTTGAATACCAAATACTTTGTAATGCAGAACCCGCAAACAGGTGTGCCAATGGCACAACAAAATGCCGGAGCTATGGGTAACTGCTGGTTGGTAAAAGGCATTCAATATGTAGACAATGCAGACCAGGAAATGAAAGTACTGGATAATTTTAACCCAAAAGATACTGCGGTTATAGATAAACGTTACCAGGCAAAAATAAAAGGCAACCCGCAGTTTGATTCTACGGCATCCATTAAGCTGGTAGAAAATATCAATGATACGGTGAGGTATGCATTTAATGCAGCTACGCCACAGTTTGCAGTATTTAGCGAAGTCTATTACGACAAAGGATGGAACGCTTATGTAGATGGCAACAAAGCAGATTATGTGAGGGTAAACTATGTATTACGTGGTATGAGTCTGCCTGCAGGAAAACATAATATAGAATTTCGTTTTGAACCCGAGTCTTACAAAAGAGGAAATACGATTGCACTCTGGGCTTCCATCATTGGCTTTATTGCTTTGCTGGCAGCACTGCTGATGGATATTAAAAAGAAAAAGATAGTGTAGGGAGTATTTTATGGTATTGATAGTTGTGCAGGTTGTAAATAATTTATTAAAAAAACAGCATGTGCTGAGTGTATATTTTTTTGATAATACAGTTTATAACGACGGCTTCATATTATAATATTTATTGCTTTCATCAATCATCCTTCTGCCTTATCTTTGCGCCACAAATTTTTAATTTTCAATCAGTAATATGTCAGTATTAGTTAACAAAGATTCTAAAGTAATTGTACAGGGATTTACCGGTACCGAAGGTACTTTTCATGCCACTCAAATGCTTGAATATGGCACCAACCTGGTGGGTGGTGTTACCCCGGGCAAAGGTGGCAGCAGTCATTTAGATAAGCCGGTTTTTAATACAGTAGCCGATGCAGTAAAAACCACGGATGCCAATGTGAGTATCATTTTTGTACCTCCTGCATTTGCAGCAGATGCTATTTTGGAAGCTGCAGAAGCCGGTATAGCACTGGTTATATGTATTACCGAAGGAATTCCTGTATCTGACATGGTGAAAGTGAAAAATTATTTACAAGGTAGCAGCACAAGATTAATTGGGCCAAACTGCCCCGGTGTAATTACTGCCGAAGAATGTAAAGTAGGTATCATGCCCGGCTTTATCTTTAAAAAAGGACGTATTGGCATTGTATCAAAATCTGGTACACTTACTTACGAAGCAGCAGACCAGGTAGCAAAAGCAGGTTTGGGCATATCTACTGCTATCGGAATTGGTGGAGATCCTATCATTGGAACCACAACAAAAGAAGCAGTAGAATTATTTATGAATGACCCCGAAACTGATGCGATTGTGATGATTGGAGAAATTGGTGGTGGCATGGAAGCAGAAGCTGCAGAATACATTAAAAGTACCGGCAATAAAAAACCGGTAGTAGGATTTATTGCAGGCCAAACCGCTCCTCCCGGCCGCCGTATGGGCCACGCAGGTGCAATCGTTGGCGGTGCTGATGATACTGCAGAAGCTAAAATGAAGATCATGGCAGAATGTGGCATTCATGTGGTAGCCAGCCCGGCTGATATTGGAAAAACAATGGCGGAAGTGATTAAAAAATAATTCATTTTATCCCTTATATTTTTTATATCCCCGGCATGCAAGCCGGGGATATTTTATTATACAATGTTTTACACAGCTTGTAAGTAAATAAATCCTCTTTAAAAAAATCGCCGCAGAAGTTTAGAACCGGCATCATGGTTTGCTCCATTAAAAAAGGGCGGAGCCCACGCTCCCACCCTTTAAAGTATAGCCACTAAAAAAAACTCAGTTGTTTTGCTGAATATATTTCATCAGCTCAGTTTTGCTGCTGCTGTAAGTGAGCGCATCTGCAACTACGTAATAATTACCACGGTCGGTTGCAAAACGATAGCAGTATTTAGCAATATCCAGTTTGCTATTTTCAAAAGAGAACAAACTTAACAGGTCCTTAACCTGGTAACTGCTCAGGTAATTATTAGCTAATGCAGCTTTTACTATGTTCATCTTTGTATCATCAAAAGATTCACGACTCAGCGTTTGTTTTAATTGCATAAAGGAGCGCTCGTACATCGGCTGCCTGTTTGGAAAATCACGATCGTTATAATCTTCATTATCATCATCATTATAATAAAGGCCCATTGGGCGTTCATCTATAAATGCTTTACCAAAACGGTTAATCGTAATATCTACATGATAACCTTCTTTTATATAGAGATTACCATTATACAGTAATTGCATATTTCGTTCATTATTTCCCTGCCAGCCCCTGCCATTATTTTTTTGCTGGTACACTTTAATGTTTCGGTTGCCGGGACGCTGATCGTTGATGATGATCTCCTCATCATTTTTATTGAGCTGGTAAAATCTTCCGTCAATCTGCACCCGCAATGTGCTTTTATTATTACTGCTGATGGTCAATTTGTTTTGAAAAGCATACCCAACGGATGCTCCTGAGAAGATCATTAAAAATAAAAGGGTAAAAATTTTTTTCATATTCTTGTGTTTAAGAGGTAAACAAATCCCAAATGGGCTTTCTCATATATAGGATTGATGGTATATTCCAAAGTAAAAAGGCTAATAGATAATTAAAAGTTAAAGAAAAAACCAGGCATATATTTATGTAATCAATCAGTTGGTTTCATCTTAGGCATTCCTGTTGCACATAGGCAGGTATCTTTGCAACTTGAAATATAAAAACCTATTACATGAAGTACTATAAAATAGCAGCCATCTTCTTTTTAATCATCCTAAATTTTTTAAAAGTGCAGGCACAACCTTCCAATGATTACAAAGCCGAATGGGCCAAAATAGAACTGCTGGAAAAGAAAGGCCTCACACAGGATGCACTTAAAGAAGTGGTAAAAATATTTGATGCCGCCAATATAGCCGGCAACCAGGCACAACAAATAAAAGCCGCCATGTACCAGATGAAATACCGCAACCTTGTGGAAGAAGATAACAGGGAGAATAATATTTTTTACCTGGATACCCTGATTGCAAAAACTAAAGCGCCTTCTAAAAACATGCTGCAAAGTATGCAGGCAGAATTATTTGAAAGTTACCGGCAGCAAAATCAATATCAATTATACAACCGCACACAGCTCACAGAAGAAATTAGCAATGATATTACCACATGGAGTATTGGCAAACTAAACGCAACCACTGCCGCTTTATACAAGGCTTCTTTAAATAATGAAACCCTGCTTAAAGCTACTACATTGAATGGGCTGGATGCCATTCTTAACAAAGGACAAAACAGCAGACAGCTTAGGCCAACACTCTACGATTTTTTAGCGCACAGGGCACTTCAATATTTTATGAGTGATGAAAATGATGTAACCAATCCCTCGTACCGGTTTATCATCAATGATGAAAAAGTATTTGCACCGGTAAAAACATTTATTCAAACAAAATTTATTACCAGAGACAGCAGTTCCCTTCAATATAATGCCATTCTTATATTACAAAATATTTTAGCCTTTCACATCAACGATATTAAAAAAGATGCGCTGCTGGATGCAGACCTGATAAGGCTTGCATTTGCAAATGAACATGGTGTTTTTAACAATAAAAGTAAATTGTATGAAGCGGCTTTATTAAGCATAGAAAATAATTATGCCGGCAATCCTTTGGCGGCGCAGGCTATGTGCCTGAGGGCACAGGAATACATGCAGATGGGATCAGAATACAATCCTTCAACTGCAAAAGAAAACCAGTTCTACATAAAAAAAGCAAAAGAACTTTGCGAACTGGCCATCAGCAAATATCCCAAATCGGATGGAGCAACGGCATGCAAAAACCTGATCGCACAAATTCAACAACCATTACTTAACCTGGAAACCGAAAAAGTAAATATTCCCAATGAAGCATTCAGAACTTTGGTGAAATATAAGAATACCACTACCCTTTACCTGCGTGTGATTAAAACCAGCCGGGATGAATTAAAAAGAATTGAGGCGGGCGGTTATGATAAAATCTGGCCGGAGCTAACAAGGTTAAACCCGCTAAAAAGCTGGTCGGTTAGTTTGCCGGATTTAAAAGACTATCAGCAACATTCAGCAGAAATAAAAATGGATGGCCTGCCTGCGGGCACTTACATGATCCTTTCCAGCCTTCGCCCCGATTTTGAATTGGGCAATAATATCATCACCCGGCAGGTAACTTATGTAAGCAATATCAGCTACATTTTTAATAATAAAAAAGACCTCTATGTATTGAACAGGAACAGCGGCCAACCTCTTGCCAATGCTGATGTGCAGCTATGGGAACAAAAATATGATTACACAACCCGCAAAAATGAAACAGTAAAAAAAGAAAAATATACAACTGATAAAAACGGGTTTGTAAAAATCAGTTTACCCAATGACCGTTACAATAATTTTGTGCAGGTAAAGCACAACAATGATGAACTGTTTACGGATGATACTTACTATAGTTACAGTTATGACTCCTACAACAGGCAAACACAAAAGCGCAGTTTTTTATTTACCGACCGATCTATTTATCGCCCGGGACAAACCATTTTCTTTAAAGGCATTGTAGTAAGCACAGATACAACGGGCAGAAAAAGTACTTTGATTACAAATTATAATACCAACATAGAATTATATGATGCCAACTATCAAAAGATAGGCAGCATGGCTGTTAAGACTAATGACTATGGTTCATACAATGGCAACTTTAAACTACCCGAAGGATCACTAAACGGACAATTTTTCATTAAAGATTCAATGAATCAATCGCAGCAGTTTTTTAGTGTAGAAGAATACAAGCGTCCTAAATTTTTAACCGAAATAAAAAAACCGGAAGGTACATACCGTATCAATGATTTAATAACGGTTACGGGTAATGCCAAAGCATATGCCGGTAACAATATTGATGGAGCAAAAGTGAGTTACAGGGTGGTAAGAAGAGTGCAATATCCTATCTGGTGGGGATGGGGTGGATATGGTAAAATAATGCCTCCTTACGGCAGGGGAACTGCTATGGAAATTACCAATGGAGAAACAACTACCGATGCAGATGGTAATTTTAAAATTCAATTTAAAGCCATACCGGATGAAACAGTTAATAAAAAAGACCAGCCTACTTTTTGTTACGAAGTAAGCGCAGACGTAACAGACATTAATGGCGAAACAAGAAGTGGAGAAATATCAGTGGCAGTGGCATACCAGGCATTGCAGTTAAATATTTCCATTGAGGATAAAATTGCTGCAGACAGTTTGAAAAATATTAAAATAACCAGTACCAATATGAACGGGCTTTTTGAAAAAGCTACGGTAAACTTTACCATGTTCAAACTACAGGAACCGGGACGAATTTTTCGTAAACGTTATTGGGAAATACCCGATCAGTTTGTAATGAGTAAAAATGAGTACTATGCTAATTTTCCAGATGATGTGTATGCTGATGAAGATCAGCAGCTCAAATGGGCGATAGGGCAAAAGGTATTGGATTTTAAAGACACAACAAGCGCTAATAGTAAATGGATAATGGTTAATGGAAAACAAGGCGCTGGCTGGCATAAAATAATAGTTACTACAAAAGATAAATATGGTGAAGAAGTAAAGGCAGAAAAAATAATTTACATTATTGACGAGAAATTTCCTGCAAAGGATGAGCCCGTAATAGTGGAAGTAAAAAATAAAACAGCAGAGCCGGGTCAAACCATTCGTTACAACATTAACAGTGGATTTAAAAATATATGGCTAATACATACTTTAACCAAAACCGGAGAAGAAAACAACAGTACTTATGAAAATATCAGCGCTGCCAATCCTTTCCGTAATGCCATAACCACTACCGAAAACGATCGGGGCGGCATCAATATGAATTATGCTTTTGTGCAGCACAACAGGGTGTACGAGGGCAGCGAATTTTTTAATATCCCGTGGAGCAATAAAGACCTGCAAATTAGTTACGAAACTTTCAGGGATAAAATTTTACCTGGCAGCGAAGAAAAATGGACCGTAAAAATCAGTGGAAACAAGGGAGAAAAAACGGCTGCAGAAATGTTGGTAAGTATGTACGATGCATCACTCGATCAGTTTAAACCACATGCCTGGAACCCATTAAAATCATTATGGCCAACCAATGCAGAAAGAATTAACTGGACAAATAATAATTTTAGTTCTGTGCAATCAGAAGAAAAAACTGGTTTTGTTCTTAATTATGAGCAACCCATAACAAAGTCTTATGATGCCTTGGTAAACAATGGCTGGAATGAAGGCTATTCTGACAGAATAATGTATATGAGAGCGGAAGCAAACCAAGTGGGAGTAGTCATGGATTCTGCTGCGCCACCGCCTTCTCCGGGAGAAGGTGAATATAAAAAAGAAGCAACCCTCGAAGAAATTAAAAGGGATAAAGCTATACTGAATAAAACAAATGATGTAAAACCAAATCTTATCAATGATAATGTTCAAATTCGTAAAAACTTCAACGAAACCGCTTTCTTCTTTCCGGCACTCACAACAGATACGCAGGGAAATGTAAGTTTCAATTTCACTATTCCCGAAGCACTCACCCAATGGAAACTGATGACGCTGGCGCATGATAAAGAACTGGCAAGCGGCTATTCTGAAAAAACAGTGATTACACAAAAGCCTTTAATGGTGCAACCCAATGCACCAAGATTTATAAGAGAAGGCGATCGTATGGAACTGGTTACAAAAGTGGTGAACCTGAGTGATAAAGAAATTACCGGAACAGCACAATTGGAATTGATAGATGCTGTAACCAATAAACCTATTGATGGCTGGTTTAAAAACATTTTCCCTAATCAATATTTTACTGTAGAAGCAGGAAAATCTGTGGCGGTAAAATTCCCTATGGAAATTCCTTTTAATTTCAACAGCGCATTAATTTACAGAATTAAGGCAGTTTCAAAAGCCTCCCCCACCGGGGGAGGTTTGGTGGGGGCCGGCTCCTTTAGCGATGGAGAAGAATCTGCCATTCCTGTTTTGATCAACAGGATGCTCGTAACAGAATCATTCCCCATCAACATGCGCAATACTAACAGTAAGAATTTCAGCTTTGAAAAATTACTCAATTCCGG
>JBBRFX010000146.1:0-9931 GCA_038241275.1 Chitinophagales bacterium | reverse complement strand
ATGCAGTTACAAAAACCTTAAAAAAAGGTGATAAAGTTACCCTGGTTGGATTTGGTACTTTTTCAGTATCAAAGAGAGCTGCCCGTAACGGTCGTAACCCACAAACTGGTGCAGTGATCAAGATCAAAGCAAAAAAAGTAGCTAAGTTTAAAGCTGGTAAAGAATTATCTGCAAAAATCTAAGCTTCGCTAAAAAATTGAAAAAGCAAGATACAGTCGTATCTTGCTTTTTTTTATAACAATTTATTTAACTTAAAAAATACAAACATGGGACGTGGTGATATTAAAACCAAAAAAGGAAAAACATTTGCAGGATCTTTTGGTAAAACAAGACCAGCTAAACCGGTAGCAGCTAAAAAAGCAGCCGTTAAAAAAGCCGATGTAGAAAAGAAAGCTTAATGCATGCTTTTTAAATTAGCTTGTAAATAAGGTATATAAAGTAAATAGCGTTTCTTCAATTATATCATACTTTATATACCTTATAAACTTTATTTACCAGTTAGTTTAGCTATCCCCTCAGTAATTAAGGAGCCAGGCGCTCTATCTTCCAACCTTTGTCTGCAATGGCTGTGTATTGAATACGATCGTGTAAACGACTGGTTCTTCCCTGCCAAAATTCTATCATTACAGGTTTTACTAAATAACCACCCCAATGCGGTGGACGGTCAATATCTTTTCCGTCAAAACTTTTTTCCAGTTCGGCTACATTCTCTTCTATTACTTTTCTGGAAGCTATTACTTTGCTTTGGGGAGATGCCCATGTGCCTATCCTGCTGCTAATAGGTCGGGAGTTAAAATATACATCACTCTCTTCTTCAACAATTTTTGTAATACCTCCTTCAATTCTTACCTGTCTTTCTAACTCCTTCCAAAAAAATACAAGGCTCACAAATGGATTATCTTCTATTTGTGAGCCTTTGTGACTATGGTAATTGCTAAAAAATACAAACCCATTTTCGTTAAACCCTTTCAGCAAAACAATTCTTGCACTGGGTTTTCCATTTGCAGTGGCTGTAGCCAATGTCATCGCATTTACCTCTTCTATTTCACTCAGCAACGCTTCCTGCCACCATTTTTCAAATTGTTGTATTGCATCTTTGTGCAAATCTGCTTCATCCAAAACCTTAAGGCTGTAATCTTTTCTGATATCGGCTATCGAACTCATACCTGTTTTTTTAACTGCAAAACTCCATTAATTATTCTAAAAAAAAGCATCTTTAAAAAGATGCTTTTAAATAAATATGTTTAATTATTTAACTCAAAATCCTCCTACCCTTGTTATTCCAAAACCCGCAAAAAGTACTAAACCCAGTATAGCAAGCAATATAAAATAAACTATAATAATTACCAGGTAAGCAATAACCATATAAACCACTTTTTTATCTTCCGGTGTTTTTTTCAATGGACCAATACCCTGGTACATTAAAAAAATTCCATAAGCCCAGGCTGCAATTGAAAGTAATGCCCCTATTACCGGAATAAAAGAAAGAAAACCCGCTATATAGGATGGAGTCCAGGAATAAGCCACCAGTTGAGCAGATTTATTGATGTCTTTTTCGGATCCAAAATTTGGTGCCAGCGCATCTACGATATAAGTAGACAGGTAAAAAGTAATCACCTGTGCAATAAATGCAATGATGGCTGTAACGATAAAAAATGTAAACCCAGACAGGCCTGGAAAAAGTAACCCTTGTAAAAATGCACCCGCAGCAGCTATCACTGCAAGGGGTAAAACATAACTCATTAACAAAGATTGCGGGGTGGCCGACTCGCCGTTAATTACCTCCCACTCCGTTTTAGGGGTAATTAAAATGTTTTTTACTCTTTCTATAATATTCATAATAAATTGGTTTTGACACCTAATATATTACATTGTTTATCTTATTGCAAATTAAGAAACGAACATTACTGTATATTTTTTTGCAATAACATTGAATTAAGTGCTTTTACTTCTTCGAGTTCTTCTTTTAAACTTTCAATTTCCATCATGGCTATCTCAAGATTGCTTTGTGATGCTGCCAGTGTAGTTTTCATTTGTGCCATTTTTTTATACACAGCACTGGCTTCCTGCAATTCGTAACTGGTATCTGCCAGGTTGGCCTCCATGCTGTTAAACTCCTTTAAAGTTTCTGCGTACCTCAGTTGTTCTTTTACAGATTCATACAATTCATTTTCCATCTTTTCCAGCCGCTGCTCATTACCATTATTTTTTTGCTGAACATCGACAAGATTGTTTTGCATTTGTTCAAACTCGTTAAGATTACTATCAAGCCTGCTTTGCAAGGCAGCAGCATCCCGGGCTCTTAGTCTTAAAATATCCAATTCCTCTTCTCTCACCTGTATCATCATATTCACATCGTCCAGTTGAATCTGCAAGAATTCATTCTCTGACCTCAGGGCCTTCATTTGTTTTTCGGTAAGCATGATTTAAATGTAAGTATGCTGGTTAATTTATAAACCCTAATTTAAGCCAAGAAATTTATAAAGTCATAAATCTACACTTGCTATTAATGAAAAAGCCACCTTTCAGGCAGCTTTTCATTATTCATTAAAAATAAACTTATCCTTTAACTTACCAGCGTACCCACTTTTTCGCCTGTAACTACACTCATCAGGTTGCCGGGTTTGTTCATATCAAACACTACAATTGGCAGGTCGTTTTCCATACATAAAGTAAAGGCTGTCATGTCCATTACTTTCAGGTTTTTAGAAATACAATCGGCAAAAGAAATTTTATCGAACCTGGTAGCTGTAGCATCCTTCTCAGGATCTGCAGTGTAAACACCATCTACCCGTGTACCTTTTAAAATTACATCGGCTTTTATTTCTATGGCTCTTAAAGATCCTGCTGTATCTGTGGTAAAATATGGGTTTCCGGTGCCTGCACCAAAAATTACTACACGGCCTTTTTCAAGGTGGCGCATGGCACGGCGACGAATATAAGGTTCTGCAATCTGCTCCATTTTAATAGCGCTCTGCAGGCGGGTATATACCCCGGCTTTTTCAAGGCCTGCCTGCAATGCCATCCCATTAATAACGGTAGCCAGCATGCCCATATAATCTCCCTGCGCTCTTTCTATACCTGTTTCAGCTTCATTCATACCTCTATAAATATTTCCACCTCCTATTACAATGGCTACCTGCACGCCCATTTCTGTAATTTGCTTAATGTCCTGTGCATATTGAGCAATTACATCTGAGTCGAGCCCAAAGTTTTTGTTACCCATTAAAGATTCTCCGGAAAGTTTGAGTAAAATGCGTTTGTATTTAGGTAACATAAAGGATTTATGATTTATGATGGGTGATTTATGATTTATGATGTGGAATGTTTGATTTTTTTGCGAAGATAAGGATTAATGGAAAGGGAAATAAAATGGAGGGCCGGGGGGATTTTTAATTTTTGATTTTTGATGTATGATTTGATTTGATTTTTGATTTTTGATGTATGATTTGTGATTTGTGATTTTACAACCGCTTCGACCTATGATAGATCATACACCAGAAATCACACATCACACATCATAAATCATATACCCGACATCATACATACTACATTACAGCATCCCTTTTTCATAAGCAAGGTGAAGCGCCTGAGCCCGGCTGTTTACATGAAGCTTTTGGTAAATGTTCATTACATGCTTCTTGGCAGTGTTGGCACTTATACTTAGGCGGGCACCAATTTCTTTGTACAGCAGCCCTTGCACAAGCAATTGCAATATTTCGCTTTCCCGGTTGGTAAGGTCAAAGAAGGTTTTTTGCAATAGAGCTTTAGGTTTATTTAGCAGGGTAAGTTCATTGTTTTGCACCAATTGTAAAATCTTATGAGCAATGCCCGGAGATATAGGGCCTGCGCCGCTCTCATGCATCTGCCACAGCATGTCTGTTATTTTTTCTGCGCTTTCATCTTTCAGCAGGTAACCAAAAGCGCCCGCTTTGATGGCCTTAAAAATTTTATCCTCATCATCAAAAATAGTAAGCACCACAAATTTTACCGAAGGGAAAAAAGAAGAGCCAATTGCAATGGCATCCACACCATCCATGTTGGGCATTTCCAGGTCCATAAGGGCTACATCAGGTATTTTATCTGCCGGCAAAAATTTCATTTTTTGCATAAAATCCTTTCCGTCTTCGGCTACAAGCGTAATATCAAAATGGCCGTGGCGCAAGAGTTTATCTTTTAGAATATTCCTGTTACTTGACTTATCATCTATGATGGCAATTTTAATTTGCATGGTATTATTTATACTTCTAAATATCTTAAAAGATATGACATAAAAAAATAATCCAATGGGGTTATGCGCTAAAGGGTAATATTCAGCGTAGTGCCTGCACCAGGTGCGGTGATAATCTGCAAATCGAAAGCGGCTTCAGCAGCCCGTTCCTTCATATTGGTGAGTCCGTAGCAGCCATCTATATCCTTTAAGGTATTTTCAGAAAAACCAATGCCATTGTCCCTGACTTCCAGAACCCACTGAGCGCCACGTTGTGCACTTGTGATAACTATCTGGCTGGCATTACCGTGTTTAATTGCATTGGTAACAGCTTCCTGCAAAATGCGCACTATGTTCAATGCCTTGGTATAGTGCAATATAAATTCTGTGGAGCCTTCTCCATTTATCAGAAACTGTATATGCGGATAGTGCCTGCTCAACGGCTGCACAAAATTGCGAATGCGCATGATACAATCCTGCGTGGTATAACTTTCTTTTTTTAAGGCCCAAATGGTTTCTCTTAGCGATGTAATGATGTCTTTAGAAGCAAACTTTAGATCGCCCATCAACTCTGCACGCAGGGTTTCCTGCTGCTCTTTTTCCAGTAATTCTGTACTATATAAAACGGCATTCGCATAAGCTCCTATATTGTCATGAAGGTCCCGGGAGATGCGTTCTCTTTCTGCCTGAAGCCTGTGTGCCGCCTTTAAATCTTCCAGTTTCTTACGGTATTTATTTTTAATGTACTGGGCAATAATATAGGCCATCAAAGCAATAATAGCAATGGCCACAGTTGCAAGAAACCACCAGGTATTATAAAATGGCTGAAGGATGGTGATGCGTATTTCCTTCATAGGATTTGCCTTCTTATCAAAAAAACGCCCTGCATAAATTTTAAAAATATAGCTACCCGGTAACAAATAATAGCGAACAGTTTTTAAATCTTCATTTTGGACCCATTGTTTATCTAAGCCCGCCATTTGGTATTGATAAATGTATTGGTCTGGATTGTTATTGCCCATGGCTACGAAATCAAAAGACAGGGAGTTTTGATAATGCGGTAAGGTTAGGGTTGAAATATTCCAGGCTGCACTGTCCTGAACAACATCTTCATTATTTATTTTTAATTTAGTAAAAAATAAATTTATTTTTTCAGTATAGCTGCTAATGGCAGCAGGATAAAAGCTCGTGACGCCATTTACGCCAGCAAAGAAAAGTTCACCACCTATTGACCATGCTACCGCATTCGTATTAAACTCATTTTCCTGCAAGCCGTCTTCTTTTTTCAGGTGCTGAAAACTATTGTCTTTATTTATTTTGAGAAGCCCTTTATTAGTACTGCACCATAGCGTTCCCTGATCATCTAAAGCCATCGCATAAATACATTCATCTGGCAAACCAGTTTCCTTGTTAAGATGCTGCAACACTTTTCCGCTACCGTCAATTTTAAAAATACCTTTATTGCTGCCCACATAAATAACCGGCGCTTCACTACTGCCTGCTGCAGGGTTGGATTTTACAAAGCATCTTACATTGCCGGTATTTTTTAAAGCTACACGCCTTATTTCCTTAAAGTTACTGGCATCCAGAAAAATGAGTTCATCATTGGCATGGGTTAAAATGGCATTGTTAAATAATAAGCCGCTCATTATATAACCAGGCGTAATGAAATGTTCAGTAGTAGTTTTTGTAGAGAAATTAGTTCTGTAGAGGTTAGCCTGCGATTGAACAATTACTTCCTTTTCATTCTGAAATATGAGGTTAGCAAAATAACCAATACCGCTTAATTTTTCGGGTGCAGCAGTGGCAATAGGCAGACTTGTAATGTGTAAAAGATCATGGCTTAGCTGCCATACATGTTTTTCTCCTGCAATAAAAAGCAGGTAATCACCCTTGTTTGTTTTAATAATCGTACTGATAGATGCTGGTAATTTCTGGCCGGGAATATTTTTAATGTGTTTAACCAAATGTTGCAGCGTATCAAATACCAGCAGGCCATTGTTAGAAGTACCTGCTAAAATCCGGTTATAGCGTTTATCGGGGAGGATACTTACTACAAAGTTACTATCAGGTTTGCCGGTACTATAAT
Source organism: Chitinophagales bacterium (assembly GCA_038241275.1). Taxonomy (GTDB): domain Bacteria; phylum Bacteroidota; class Bacteroidia; order Chitinophagales; family Chitinophagaceae; genus Ferruginibacter. The sequence continues at coordinate 3,632 of JBBRFX010000146.1, read as the reverse complement.
ATTTAAACGGGTAATTGTTGCGAATTATTTTTTTTATACCTCCGCTTACCGTTTGCAGGTAAAGGTTTCCAAAATTGTCTTCTTTAATACCAGCAATACTTTGTAAACCCGATACTGGTTGATTTTGAAAATTTACGATTTCAGATTTTAGTATTTGCAGAGTTGAATCCGTTTCATAAAGACGGTTGTTAAAAGAGACTAGCATTTTGCTTTGCCAGGTAAAAATATTGCAACGAAATATAGGCTTGTCATCTTTATCTTTTACGGGTAAAATGCTGGATTTTTTCGATTTAAAATTATAGCACTGCAGAGAAGACGACATGGTATTTTGGCAGTAGATAACTTCGTCTTCTGTTTTCAGCATTAAAAAAAACGTGGCAATTTCAGGTAGGGGTATAGAAGTTGAAACGATGGCCTTTTGTTTCAGATCCCATAAATAAATGGAACTGTTTATGTGAAGCACTACTTTATGATTAATAATATTTTGGCTGATTTTTGGCCTAAAAGTGCTATTGTTAGTATACTCCGGTAACCCACTCTTTGTTGAAGATAATTTTTTAAAGCTGGTGTTGCTAAGGCCTGTAATAAGCCCTTTTTGAGTATAGATGTAAACTGTTTGTTCATCTTCACCCATAAACTGGGCGGGTACATTTTCTGGTAATTCATGTTTGTAAACCAGGTTGAACCTATTGCTGTTTATTTCATATTTACTTATTCCATAAGAATGGCTGATTAACAGGTCTCCGTTACTGCATCTAAAAAACAGCGCTTGTTTGTCATCGGGCAGGCCACTTTGCACAGGAATATTTATAAAATTTTTCCCATCAAATTTTTGAATACCATTAGGGAATCCCACCCAGCAAAAATTATTGTTGTCAAAAGCTATGTCGGAGATGGTACTTTGTAAAAGTCCCTCGTTAACATTAAAACCAAAAGTATTGTAACGCTTTAACTGCTGCGAATAAAGGTATATACCACCTATGCAGAACAATGAAAGTAATATGCAGGATTTTATTTTCAAATGATTACAACAGTTAACCCTATGATACAAAGCTCTTCAAATTACGTAAAGCAGTTTTAAATTATTAATTATCCATTCGGATTATTGATTACCATAAAATTATTGCATTCATTTGACAAGCATTCCTGTATACTTTTTACGCATTGCTGTATTCTGTATAAAGCAAATCTGCCTTCATTCTCCAATATCTTCTCAATCTTTCTTTCATTCTGAATTAAAAAATAGACTTATTATGAAGAAGAAATTTCTACGCCTGTTACTTTGCTCTTTGCTTTTAAGTGAAATGTCAGAAGCCCAAACCTGGAATGGCTCGGTAAGCACCAACTGGAACACACCCGGTAACTGGACGGGTGGCCTGCCAACAGCCGCAAGTAATGTAACGATACCCGCGGCACTCCTGGTGTACCCGGTACTCAACAGTAATGTTACAATTAATGGCATAACAATGAACAGTGGCAGCCGGTTAGATGTAAACGGGTTTACACTAACGCTTAATGGTACATCTACCTTCATAAACTTTACGGGTGCTATACTCAACAACAGCAATGGAGCTACCGACATCGTAATTAATTTAAATGCCGGTGGCGGCGGTTATGCCCACTATTTCAGGAGTAATACAATAAACGATGCTATTATTTTTAACTTAACCGGCAGTGATGCTTTTTATGAAGGTGATGCGGCACCTGCCAATCTATTTACCGGAAATGCCACCTATAATATAAATGGTAGCCTGCCGGTCAATATATCTAATGTATCACCCGCCCTTTATAGTGGCAACTTAACCGTAAACCGTACAATAGGTGGCACCACCAGCATGTTTGGTGCAGGCCCAACCATTTCGGGAAACTTTTCGTTTACCAACAATGTGGGTGGGGCAATTGGTATTGGCAACGCCACCAACATAACAAATATTGCCGGCACGGTAAATATTGCCTGCAACTATCCTTCGCCTGCCAGCTTCGACATGTATAATATTAAAAATCAGACAACTGGCGGCACCATAAATATCCAAAATTCGCAGGGTATGTACCTACAAAAAGATACGCTAAAGGTAGCCGCTCTCAATATTACGGGGTACAGGGGAAATGCGTTCGCTTATTTGTTTAATAATTTTATAACCGGCAATGTAACTTTTGCTGACGATGCTACTTATTCGTCAGGCTGGGCTACTTCTTTCAGGAACAACCTATTTACCGGAACTACCAGCATTACCATTAACGGAACCAATACATTTAACGAGGCGGAAACGGCAGCCAGTGGCAACAGGTATATTGGCAATACTACATTCAACATCAATTCTTCAGCCCTGGTTTATTTGAGCCATGTGGATACCTCGCAGTTTGATGGCAATCTTACCATTAACCGTACCGTTGCCGGACACACCCAAGCGTTTAACAGCGGCGCTGTTATTAATGGGAATTTTACCTACAGCAATATTGCTGCCGGTAATACTTATTTTGGTAGTAACACTAACAGGAGTGCTATTAGCGGCACCCTAAACATCACTTCCAATTCGGCCGGAACAAACGTTTTTGAAATGCACCGCCTTATAAACCAAACATCGGGGGGCACCATTAATGTTCAAAACTCAACCGGTTTTTTTGTAGAACAGGATACCATAAAAGCTGCCCTTGTAAGCATCACCAATTATACCGGTAATGCTTACGCTAATTTATTTAACAACAGCATTACCGGTAATCTAGTGCTTACCTCCAGGGCTGATTATTCCAGCGGATATAGCACGTACATACGCAATAATATTATTACCGGCAACAGTACGTTTACCAATAACGGAGCCAATACATTTTATGAAGCCGATGGAGCTGGAAATAGCAACCTGTTTGCAGGCAATACGGTGTTTAATTATGCAAGCTTGGGCACTTCCGTTATTTCTCATTTAAGTTTGTCGCAGTTTAATGGTAACCTCACAGTAAACCGCACTGTGGCTGGCATTAGTTATATATTTTATAATGGCGGTATAGTTAATGGCAATTTTAGTTATACTAACAATACAGCCGGCAATACTTATTTAGGAAACAATGCTTCAAAAACGAGCATTAGCGGCACTGTAAATGTTGCGGCCAACTATTCCACCCCCAATGTATTCGAAATGTACCGCCTGGTTAATCAAACAACAGGCGGTTCGGTTAACGTGCAAAATTCGGGCGGATTTGCTGTACAAAGGGATACTTTGAAACTGACCAGTTTTAGTATTACAGGCTACAGGGGTTCTGCTTACGCATACTTATTCAGTAATGATATTACTGCCAACGTTACCCTGGCCGATGATGTGAGCTATACAGGCGGCTACGTCACCAATTTGCGCAGCAACACCATTACCGGTAACAGCAATTTCACTACCAGCGGAAGTAATGCATTTTTTGATGCAGATGGTGCAGGTGATGCCAATAAATATTTTGGTAATGTAACGTATAACGCAGCTGGCGGCGCCATGTATATAGCACACGCCGCACCTATGCAATGCACTGGCAACGTTACTGTAAACCGTACGGCAGCCAATACAACGTATGTATTCTACGCCGGCAGTTCTATCACAGGCAATTTTAGCTATACGAACAATACAACAGGCAATACTTATCTCGGCAATCTT
>JBBRFX010000145.1:0-10052 GCA_038241275.1 Chitinophagales bacterium | reverse complement strand
ATCCATTGAAAATAGAATTCTCTACTACAAAATTACTGAGATTACCGGAGGTTGCCTGGATACCAGTATTTAGAAAAAAGCATTTTCTTATGGTGATGTTGCTATGTGTGGCATTGGCAAAACTTATACCGCCGGTAAAATTTACTTTTTCAAAAACGAGGTTGTAAGGAGTAGCACTGGTACCAATGTTTACAGAAGAGAGTGTAATGCCTAAAAATTTACTTCCATTTGCGCCAGTGTTTATAGTAAAACCACCTATTCTGCTTTCTGCTGTAACAGCCTGCAGCCCTGCGTTTCCGGGAGTAGTAACATTGGCAGGGTTTAAAAAATATCCCAGTCCAATTATTACAAGTCTTTTTGTTAAGGTTGCGCCTGGATAATCAATGGTGCTCGATTCAAAATGCAAGGTGTCTCCGTTTAAGACCAATGCAGAGGCAACAGCAGAGGTAAAACTAGTAAAGTCTGCAGTTACGCCAGGAGTGTTATTGATCCTCCATATTTTAGCATGGGTTGTTTGGGAAGATAAAAGCATTACAGTAAGGCTTAATAAAAGGAAAATCTTTTTCATAATAATTTTTTTTGAAGTTATTTTTTGATGACGTAAAAATGCATCTTCAAAAAGAGTAATGCTATCCCTGAAAAATGGGATATTTATTAAAATAAAAAAAATCATGTAAAAAGGGGAGACTAAAAAGGGTAGTGCGTGGTAATTTGTACTTTACTTGTAAATGATTATTTTACGAGTACATCCAAATAATTTTATAAACTTTATTTAATAAACTATGCGTCGCTTTGCAGTACTCATATTCACACTCTTGAGTCTAACCTTCCAGGGCATTGCGCAGGATGATGAGTTGAATACATTGTTGAGAGAGCTGAAGGTTAGCAAAGAAGATACTTCCCGCATCAACATCCTGCACCAAATTCAGGATAGTTACCTGGATGCAGACAATGATTCTGCCTTGTATTTTAATAATCAGGCAGAGGGATTGATTGATAAGCTAAAGGCAGCATCAATGCGGCACCGTTGTTACCATGCTTTTGTAAAGATCTACCATGCTCAATTTAACAATGAAATGGCGCTTGAGTATTGCCTTAAAGCCATTGCTGCAGCCTCAGACTCTTTTCAAAAGGCAACTTCTTACCGGGCAGTTTTCAGCATCTATTTTAATGTGAGAAAAAAAGACTCTGCACTAAAATATGCTGCCTATGCCGTAGATCTTACAGAGCGCATCAAAGACAGTAATAATATTGCAACTATGTATGGCAATCTTTGCCGGATCTACAATGAAATGGAACTCTATGAAAAATCTGAAGCCTATGGTAAAAAAGGAATAGCAGCAGGCAACCGGTACAAGGATTATAAAGGGATGCTCATTTCTATGAACAATTTGGGAAACTGTTATCTTTCTCTTGGCAAGAATAAAGAAGCGATAACTATTTTTGAACAACAACTTATTGCAGGGCAAAAATATAAACGAATAAGATCTGTATCCAATGCGCTTACCAATCTTGGAGTAACCTACTACAATGTTTTAGATAAAACCAACCTGGAAAGAATTACTGCCAGGATTAAAGAAATGGCTCCTGCATTTGACCCGGCAGATAAGTCGGGCCAAAGCTATCATCAGCTTATATTTGGCTATGATTTTATTTTAAGCAAGCAATATGCGGCAGCCGAAAAAGAAATGTTGAAAGGCCTGGAGATTGCAGAAAAGGATTCCATTACTACTTCTATGGAATCGCTATACCAGGGGCTCTCCAGTTTAAAATACCTGATGCAGGATTTGGCCGGTGCCAGTTTTTATGAAGACAAATGGCTGGTATTGAATGATACTTTGCAAAAGCAAAAATTGAGAGAATATTCAATGGACCTGGAAGCCAAATATGAAACAGAAAGCAAAATAGCGAGAATAAAATTACAGGCATCGCAGCTAAAGGAAAAAAGTATCATTAACTATATTTTAATTGGAAGTGCAGCGGCATTGTTTATTATATCTGTGCTTCTCTTCATCAACTACCGTCACAAGCAACGTTTACAAATGCAGCGTATCCACGACCTGGAAACCAGGCAATTGTTAACGGCTACCGAGGCCGTACTCAAAGGCGAAGAGCAGGAACGGAGCCGCCTGGCGAAGGACCTGCACGATGGGCTTGGCGGCATGCTTAGTGGCATCAAATACTCATTTAATACCATGAAAGGAAATCTTATTTTGACCCCGGAAAATGCCCAGGCATTTGAACGCAGCATGGATATGCTGGATAGTTCTATCAAAGAAATGCGTAGGGTGGCGCACAACATGATGCCCGAGGCACTGGTAAAGTTTGGTCTTGACACAGCGCTGAAAGATTTTTGTAATGATATTTCCAACTCGGGAGCTTTGCAGGTTTCTTATCAATCAATCGGGGTAGAAAATGCAAAGATTGATCAAACAACAGCTATTACCATTTATCGCATCGTGCAGGAGCTCATCAACAATACTATGAAGCATGCCGTAGCCCAAACAGCCCTGGTACAATTGAGCAAAGCAGAAAACCAGATGTCTGTTACCGTAGAAGATGATGGAAAAGGATTTGATACCGCCATGCTCTCCGGCTCACGTGGCATAGGCTGGAGCAGCATACAGAACCGTGTTGAATTTTTAAAAGGAAAACTAGACGTACATTCACAACCGGGTAAGGGCACTTCTGTATTAATTGAACTAACTGTATGACCAGGTTTTTGTTGATATTTTTATTGCTCACCATTTATGTTCCCCTGCTTTCTGCACAGGTAACTTCTGCAGAAGCCGAGCTCATCTTCTTACAAAAACAACCTGCAGACCCAGCCAAAGTAAATCGCCTGAACAGCTATGCAGAAAAAATACAGTTTTCCAATCCTGAAACTGCCATCAAAGCAATGGAGGCCTCTATTGCATCTGCTCAAAAAATCAACTATCCCTTAGGTCTTTCGGTGGCTTATGGGTTGAGGGCCGGACTGCTATTTTACGAAATGAAATTAGATACCTGCCGGTTATTGCTGGATAAAGCATTTGCACTGGTAAAAGATAATAATGAACCTGCATATAAAAACCAGGCAGCTAACCTTATCAACAGGTATGCTGCTATAGAGCAGCGCAAACAAAATTTTGACCTTGCCGTGGAGCGGTACCAGCAGGCCGCAGTTATCTTTAATGAAACAGGTGAGTACCTGAAAATAATCTTTACTTATTACAACCTGTCTGGTATTTATAAATTCTTAGGCGATACCGGCAGGATGTTTTATTATGCTAATGAAACCAACAGGCTGGCGATGCAATCTAAGGATACCGTCTCCATTATACGAGGGCTCATTGCATTGGGTGATGCTTATTGCGAGGTAAAAAATTATGACAGTGCCTATATACTTTCAAGAATGGGTTTGGGTATGGCCCAAAGGCAGGATCTTACTTTTGCCATTGGTATCTTCAATAAATTTATAGGTTTATATTATACCAACAGGACAGGGCAGTATGATTCTGCTATCGTATATTTTAACAGGGCATTGGAGCGCTTTAGTAAAATAAATATACAATATGATATTGCGCTTGTGTACCAGCATATGGGCAATGCTTATCTTAAAAAAAGAGACTTTGCAAATGCTGTGCGGTCTTCGTTAAAGGCAGCAGAGATTGCTAAAGAACTAAAGCTGGACCAGGTGCTTTATTTTAGTTTGAGAGACCTGGTGAATGCAGAAGAGGAGCAAGGCAACATCGCCAAAAGTTACCAATACCTGAAAAGTTTTGTAGAAGTAAGCGAAGCTCTTCAAAATAAAAACAACCAGAAAAAAGTTTTTGAGTTCGAAAGCCGGTACAAAGAGCAGCAGAAAGAAATGCAGCTTTTAGCAAAGGAAAAAATTATTGATAAAAAAAATATTCTGAATTATTTACTGGGTTCCGGGGTACTTACACTGATAATGATCTTTGCTTTATTGTACCGTAATTACAGGCACAAGCAGCGGCTTCAGCAGCAGCGTATTGCAGACCTGGAAAACGAGAAAAAACTGATGGCAGCAGAGGCTGTTTTAAAAGGAGAAGAGCAGGAGCGTACCCGCCTGGCGCAGGATCTGCATGATGGACTTGGTGGTATGCTTAGCGGTATCAAGTATTCTTTCAATAGTATGAAGGGCCAGTTGGTACTGACGCCGGAAAACAGCCTTGCCTTTGAACGAAGCATGGATATGCTGGATGGTTCCATCCAGGAAATGCGCCGGGTGGCACACAATATGATGCCCGAAGCATTGGTGAAGTTTGGATTGAATACCGCTTTGAAAGATTTCTGCCATGATATTAATCAAACGGGTGCGTTGCAACTTTCCTTTCAGTCTATAGGGTTAGCTGATGTGCTTATTGACCAAACCACCTCCATTAGTATTTACCGCATTGTGCAGGAACTTGTAAACAATACCATGAAGCATTCCGGGGCCGTGGCTTGCCTTGTACAGGTGAGCTTACTGCAATCTGTTTTGTCAGTAACAGTGGAAGATGATGGCAGTGGTTTTGATACGTCCATGGCCGAAGGTATGGGTTGGAAAAACATTAGAAGCCGGGTTGAATTCCTGAAGGGAAAACTGGATGTGCAATCCGGAAACAAGAAGGGTACTTCAGTTCATATAGAAATAAATTTATCCTGATTTAAAATTTTTATCATGGCTATTAAATTATTTATTGTAGACGACCATTACATGGTAATAGAGGGGATTCATTCTCTGCTGCAAAACGAAAAAGATATCGAATGGATGGGGCATGCAACCAATGCAGGTTCCTGTATGGCTTTCCTGCAACAGCAAACGCCTGATGTTATCCTGATGGACATCAGCCTTCCGGATAAGAGTGGTATCGATCTTTGCCGTGAAGTAAATGAAAAATTTCCCGGCATTTATATTTTGGGATTGAGCACTTTTAACCAGCAAAGTTTTATCGAAAAAATGATGAGCAGCGGGGCCGCTGGTTATGTATTAAAAAATGCAACACAGGAGGAACTCACAGAGGGTATCAGAACGGTGATGACGGGCAGGCAATATTTAAGTTTTGATGCTGCTGCAGCATTGAGGCAGGTAACTGTGCATAACGATGGACCCCTTATTACCCGCAGAGAAAAAGAAGTGTTGGGTTTGATTGCAGATGGCTTTACAAATAATGAAATTGCTCAAAAACTTTTTATCAGCGTGGCCACAGTAGATACGCATCGCAAAAATCTACTGGCAAAATTTGAATGCAAAAATATTGCCTCTCTTATTAAGTTAGCTATGCAAATGCAACTGATCTGAAAATTATTCAAAATCTGTATACAGTAAATATTTTTTGCGAATAGCTTTAAATGCCATCAATCCGGGTTGCCAGCTTTTGCGGATAGCTTCTTCTGATAGGCCTTGTTTTACCTGTTGTTTTAGCTGGTCGTTTCCTGCCAGTTTATCAATAAAATTATTTTGCAGGAAAAAGCTGTCTTTGCCGGGAAACAATTTGTAGGCATCCAAAAGATATTTCAACTGAATTTTACCATCTACTTTCTCCAGTACTTCCGTTGTAGAGCCTGACAAGTTCCACCCGTAACATTTTTGGTAAAAACATTTACTGCTTTTGGCTCCCTCATTTGGTTTGGGAGTAAACGAAAATAAATTTTTGGGTAATGAAGGATGGCCAAAAACCTGGAATGGTTTATCAGTTCCCCTGCCTTCGCTTAAAACAGTGCCTTCAAAAAAACAGGTAGATGGGTACCAGTAAACACTCTGCATTTCTTTTAAGTTGGGCGAAGGGTTTACAGGTAATTCATATTTACTGTTATGATCATAATTTTTACATTTTATTACCTGGATATGAAAAGGCGTATCTGCTGATGGCTGTGTAGTAATATTGTAAGCATTTATTTTATTGGCATTTTCACTCAGCCAGTTTTCGCCAGCCAGCATCAAAGCATATTCACCAATCGTCATACCATACACAATGGGTATAGGTTGCATGCCAATAAAACTTTTAAATTTTTTATCCAGTACCGGGCCATCTACATAAAATCCATTTGGATTAGGCCGGTCAAGAATCAGCAGTGGTTTGTGATGTTCCAAAGCAGCTTCCATAAAATATTCCAAAGAAGAGATGTAGGTGTAAAAACGAACGCCCACATCCTGTATGTCAAAGATGAGTATATCCACTCCTTTAAAATCTTCTGCCGTTGGTTTTTTATGATTGCCATACAAACTAATCACCGGAATGCCTGTTTTTTTATCAGTCACATCTCCCACATGTTCACCGGCATCTGCATCTCCTCTAAAGCCATGTTCCGGCCCAAATATTTTTACCACTTTAATACCGCTTTTAATAAGTGTATCCACCAGGTGGGTATTGCCCACTATACTGGTTTGGTTGGCAAAAACGGCTACACTTTTCCCCTTCAGCATGGGCAGGTAAACGGCCATCCTTTCTGCACCGGTTATTACATGATTGTTTTTTGATAAAGTGGTATTATTGCTGGTAGCCGTTTTGTTTATTTGTGCGCAGGAAAATAAACAATTGACTAACAGGGTAACAAGAAAGAGTGATATTTTCATTTGGCTAAGTTCTACAAATATTTTTAAATGTTTTAGGCATTTATCATTTACTTTGCTTTTAAATCATATGTAATAAAATTAAATTTTATAATCTCTTTAAGCCTCTAATGGTCTTTTAAAAACGGACCTGGGTTTGAAGCATCTAAAAAAACTATTATGGCACAAGTAAAAACCGGAGATGTAGTAAGAGTGCACTACACAGGTAAATTAGTAACAGGCGAAACCTTTGATTCTTCAGAGAGCAGGGAACCTTTGGAGTTTACGGTGGGTGCTGGTATGATGATAAAAGGTTTTGATGCTGCAATGCCGGGTATGGCCATTGGAGAAAAAAAGACTGTGAATATTCCTGCAGCAGATGCTTATGGCGAAAAAGATCCTACAGCTATCATTGAGTATCCAAAAGAGAATGTACCGGAAGATATGAAACTGGAACCCGGTATGCAATTGACATTAAGCAACCAGGAAGGTCAGCCTTTTCCGGTTGTAGTAGTAGAAGTTAAAGAAGAAGTGATTGTACTGGATGCCAATCATTTTCTGGCAGGACAGGAATTAATTTTTGATATTGAATTAGTGGAGATTCTTTAAAAAAGCAGATAGTCAATAGTTAACATACTCTAAAAGCAGTTTACGAAAGTGGACTGCTTTTTTATTTACTCCTTTCTTATTGCTTACTTTTACGATCTTATTTTATAAATTATGATACATATAAACAAAGATGCATTGATAGAACGTTTTATGCGTTATGTTCAAATAGATACTCAAAGTGATCCAAACGGAACGGCACATCCTACTACTGAAAAACAAAAAGAACTGAGTACCGTTTTAGCAGAAGAGCTAAGAGCAATGGGATTGCAGCAGGTAGAACTGGATGAATACAGTTATGTATATGCAACACTCCCTGCAAACAGTAATAAAGAAAATATTCCGGTTATTTGTTATTGCTCCCATGTAGATACTGCGCCGGATTGCAGTGGTACCAATGTAAAACCAATCCTTCATTCTAATTATGATGGAAAGGATTTTGTACTGCCGGATGATAACAAGCAGGTTTTATCAACTACCCAATCGCCTTATTTAAAAGAACATATGGGCAGCGAAATTATTACAGCAAGTGGCAACACATTATTGGGCGCAGATGATAAAGCCGGAGTAGCAATAATAATGCAGGCAGTACAAACTTTGCTGGATAACCCACAGCAGTTGCATGGCGAATTAAAAATTGTATTTACCCCTGATGAGGAAGTGGGTAAAGGAACTGCAAAAATTGATATGAAAAAGGTAGGGGCGCAATTTGGATATACACTGGATGGAGGCGAAGCGGGTAGCCTGGAAGAAGAAACTTTTAGTGCAGATGGAGCCAGCATAATTATTAATGGCGTAATAGCGCACCCCGGGTATGCAAAAAACAAACTGGTAAATGCCATGAAGATTGCAGGAGAGATATTGGCAGCCTTACCTGCCGGCGAATGGAGCCCTGAAACTACCGAGGGTATGGAGGGTTTTGTGCACCCGGTTTCATTAAATGGTATTGCAGAAAAAGCAACCATTGGTTTTATTGTGCGGGATTTTAAAACCGCTAAACTGGCTGAGCATCATGACCGGTTAAAAAAAATAGCAGAAGATATTGTAGCCAAACATAAAGGTGCTGCCATGGAATATTTACCGCAGGAGCAATACCGGAATATGAAAGATATTTTGGTACAACACCCACAGGTAGCCGAATATGCAGCAGAGGCCATTAAGCGTGCAGGCCTTACCGTAAAGATAGAAAGCATCCGTGGTGGTACAGATGGCAGCAGGTTGAGTTATATAGGAATGCCTTGCCCCAATGTGTTTACAGGTATGCAGAATATACACAGCAAGCTGGAATGGGTAGGGGTAAAAGATATGATGAAGGCAGTGGAAACACTGGTGCATTTGAGTGCGGTGTGGGAAGAGAAGAGTTAGGATAATGCATAGTATTAAATGCGGAAAATAACTTTGAAGAGCTGATACATTTAAAAAGTATGAGCTCCTTTTTTACTTTCACTTGTGCTGTAATTTATATACTGCATATTTATGCATTAATAAATGCTCCGTTAAGAACAGATAGTACAAGAGTTCCCCGTGGCCGCATACAAACATTTTTCGGGGGCTGCAACGACGCAGGAAAAGCTGATGAAAGATTTTCTGCGGGCTACATAAAATTATATATCTTCAACAAAAATTATTATAACTATGGATCAATTAATTAAGTATTGGTGGCTCATCATTCTGGTACTTGGTGTACTCAGCAGTTTTGTAACCATCAACCAGGGTTTTATTGGCGTGGTTACCATGTTTGGCAAGTACCGCCGTATCCTTCGCCCGGGATTAAATATGAAGATTCCTTTTTTAGAGCAGATATTTAAAAAAGTAAGTATTCAAAACCGTTCGGTAGAACTGGAGTTTCAGGCGGTAACGATTGACCAGGCGAATGTTTATTTTAAATCGATGCTGCTGTATTCTGTACAAAATGAACAAGAAGAAACTATTCAGAAAGTAGCATTTAAATTCATCAGCGATAAAGACCTGATGCAGGCTTTGATTCGCACAGTAGAAGGAAGTATCCGTGCATTTGTATCTACCAAAAAACAGGCAGAGGTTTTGAATGTGCGCAGGGATATTGTAGAAAATGTAAAAGAGCAGGTGGATGTGGCACTGGAAGGATGGGGTTATCATTTGCAGGATCTGCAGATTAATGACATCACTTTTGATGAAGCCATTATTACCAGTATGAGCAAAGTGGTAGCGAGTAATAACTTAAAAGCTGCTGCAGAAAATGAAGGGCAGGCTTTATTAATTACTAAAACAAAAGCTGCTGAAGCAGAAGGTAATGCTATAAAAATTGCTGCCGAAGCAGAAAGGCAGGCAGCACAATTGCGTGGGCAGGGTGTGGCACTCTTTCGTGAAGAAGTAGCACGTGGTATGAGTTCTGCCGCCACAGAAATGAAACAGGCCAACCTGGATACCAACGTTATCTTGTTTAGTATGTGGGTAGAAGCCATCAAAAACTTTGCAGAGTATGGCAAAGGCAACGTCATATTCTTAGATGGTAGCAGCGAAGGCATGGAAAAAACCATGCGCCAGGTAATGGCTATGACACAACTGGAAGCACAAAAAAAATAATTTATTGTCACCAATTTTTTTGAATGTGCTGTATTTTTGCAGCACATTTTTTATTTTAAAACATCATGCCTTACATAAAACAAGACAAACCATTTATTGTTCCTACCACCGATGGTAAACTAATTGAAGAGCATGTAGGACTTGCAACCAATGGCGAAAAATCGCACAGCATTGCACATATGATTGCACCACCGGGATGGAGTGAACCATTTCAACATCCCGATTTTGATGAATATACATTGGTGAGCAGGGGAAAGAAACAATTTGAAGTAGATGGAGAAACCGTGCTGGTGGAAGCGGGTCAAAGTATACTGGTAAAGGCTGGTAGCCGTGTACGTTATAG
>JBBRFX010000144.1:0-10381 GCA_038241275.1 Chitinophagales bacterium | reverse complement strand
AAAGAAGATAGAAGAAACCATCAAATTTGGTGGCGATCAGCTCTTACTGCAGGGTGGTCATCACCCGGAACTGGGCCTTTCTTTTTATGTAAATTTATTTAAAGAACTTAAAAGCCTTTACCCCAATATTAAATTGCACACACTTGGCCCACCGGAAATTGCCCATATTACCAAGTTGGAAAAAAGTACCCACCGGGAAGTGTTGATGGCATTAAAAGAAGCAGGTATGGATAGCCTGCCGGGTGCAGGTGCAGAGATCCTTACAGACAGGGTTAGACGATTAATTAGCAAAGGTAAATGTGGCGCACAGGAATGGCTGGATATTATGCACGAAGCGCACAAGCTGGACATCACCACATCGGCCACCATGATGTTTGGACATGTAGAAACCCTGCAGGAACGTTTTGAACACCTGGTAAAAATCAGGGAAGTGCAAAGCCGCAAACCCGCTGATGCTAAAGGGTTTTTAGCCTTTATACCATGGACCTTCCAGGATGCCGACACCCTGCTTGCAAGGATAAGGGGCGTGCACAATCTTACTACCCCGGAAGAGTATATGCGCATGATTGCCCTTAGCCGCATCATGCTTCCCAATGTGCTGAACATACAGGCAAGCTGGCTAACAGTGGGCAAACAGGTAGCACAACTTTGCCTGAATGGTGGTGCCAACGATTTTGGCAGTATCATGATAGAAGAAAATGTGGTGAGTGCAGCAGGTGCACCACACCGTTTTACCAGCAATAGTATCCAGGATGCCATTCGTGAAGCAGGCTTTGAGCCTCAACTGCGCAACCAGCAATATGGCTGGAGAACATTGCCGGTAATGGAAGAGCAGGTAATTGATTATTAACAGAAGCCATCATAAGATTATTAAAAATGCCGGTTAAATTTTAACCGGCATTTTTAATGAAAAAAATTTATTCAGGTAATTACTGCTTTATTAATTGACCCCTGATTTCTCCTCCGGGAAAAGCTGCTGAATGAAGGTTTACATAATACAGGTTGGCATTTAAATCGGCTTCCTGCGTTGCATCCAATGCGGCAGTAGTAAAAACAATCGGTGAAGCAAAAGGAGCAGCAAAACCAAAAATCACTCCTCCGCTAACACCCACAGCCCCTTTATGAATATGGGCATTCACTACTGTTAACCCTGTATAGGTTGTAGTAATGGTGATCACCTTGCTGTCCTTGTTAAAAATGGCTGTTGAGGTGCCTGTAGCAGCAGATGCATTTGTCGGAACTTCAGATGCTCCGTTGATAGTTGCCCTAAAAGTTATATTAGGATCTGGAACAGGATCATCGTCTTTAGAACAGGAAATGATACCAAAAGACAATAAAGTGATTGCGATGTATAGCCAGTACTTTTTCATAAAAAAATAATTTTTCGGTTAAAATAATGAGGTAAGATTTATAATTAAACTATTGGTTAAACTACCATAAATCTTTACCGGTAAAAAATAGTTATCCATCACTATACGCCGGCAAATTAAATATGGTTGCTTCATAAACTTTTGTTGCGTGTGTGATGTTATAAAAATGAATGATTACATGCTCCCTTTCCTGGTTGGCGGGATGGCATCCAGGCTATCGTGTGGACACATCTTCGATGTGAAAAAATTGGAACACTGATGACACGGATTTGACCGGCAGGCATATAGTGTTTTTGTGAACGGGGCTTCGAATATTAGAAACCCTTATTTGTTTTTGTGAAAATGGTATCAATTATAATAAACCCTTTGCTGGCAAACACTATGGGGTTCGCTTCCGCACATTGGCCTGGCTGCAAACTCCCATAGGTTGCCGGCAGGTTTGCAGAAAAATTAGGATTGTTTTAGTGATCCAACATCCTGCGAAGCAGGATTATCCTGTGTTTATACAATTTAAAAAGCTGATTCCTGGTTTATTAAACAGTTTAAACAAATATAAAATCATGTAAATCCATCCCACTTGTCTACCGTCAGGCAGATCCGTGTCATCCGTGTTCCTTTTATATTTGTGTCCACACGATAGGCCAACCAGACAGTTCACCGTTGGCGGTGTCCTCACTGCCCACTATCGGGATTGCAATGCGACAATTAGAAATGACCCCTTTCCTTTTTCTTAATATGAATTAATTTGAAAAAGATATAAATTGTGTTTTATTAATTTAAAAAAAAGTAAGTATGAAAAATGTAGTATCAATTGCTTTGATGGCCGCTTTCCTTTTTGCAGGAAATGCTTCTCATGCACAGGATAAAAAGAAACCTGCCAGCCCGCCCATGAGCGTTACAGAAACGCTTAAATCCGGTGCCACGGTTAGCATCAATTACGGCCAGCCTTCTGTAAAAGGAAGAACGATAGGTAAAGATCTGGAACCAAAAGCAGGACAGGTGTGGAGAGCTGGTGCCAATGAAGCAACCGTTTTTGAAACCAGCCAGGACATAAGCCTGGATGGAAAAACATTGCCTGCAGGCAAGTATAGCCTGTTTGTAATTTCTGCTGATGATATGTGGACGATTATTTTTAACAAAACCTGGAAACAATGGGGAGCTTACGAATACAAAACGGCCGATGACGCATTGCGTATAATGGTAAAACCCGGCAAAGCAAAACCCTTTGCAGAAAGCCTTACTTATACCATAGAAAAAAATGGTAAAGTAAGTTTGCTATGGGGTGACCATGAAATTTCTTTTAAAGCAAAATAAGGATGGATAAAATGATTTCACATTGGCTATAATGTGGCAAAAAAATAATTATAAAAAAAGTGAGCATTCGATATGCTCACTTTTTTTATACTATATACATAATGATTTTTAGGGAATGCTATCCTTTTTATAAACAACAAATGCTACTTTGGCATGGTTCTTTACCCTTTAGTTTAAATTAAAATTTAAACGTATGAAAATCTTTTTCCCGGTACTGGCTGCCTCTGTAGTATTGATGGCCAGTTGTAACAATGAAAAAAAAGCAGACACGGCCAGTGAAGTGCCTATCGAAACAGTTGTAAAAACTGCACAAACAGAAGGTAAAACAACGGTGATAACCACTGCTGAGGTTCCTGACACAGTTCGTACATCTTTCACCCAAAAATATCCTGCTATTGAAAAAGTAGAATGGGTAAAATATGAGCCTATTGAATCAGATGACCTTGATATGGATGACACTTATTATTATGTAAGGTATAACAACAGTGGTACTGATTACACATCGTGGTATAACAACCAGGGAGATTGGGTAAAAACCTCTACAAGAATAACAGGCAATCCCAACCTGCCTGATGCGGTAAACAAAACAATTAATGAACAATATCCGGGATATACCATCGTAGAGATTGACAAAGAAAATGATAAGAATATGGATATGTACGAAATTGAATTAAAAAATGGTGAGGCAAAAACAAAGGTTAAAATACTTCCTGACGGAACCGTTTTTAAAAGAAAGGATAAGTAAAGTCCAATCACTTAGTTAAACCTGCAATATTAAAAAGACCCGTAGATTTCTGCGGGTTTTTTAGTATAAATATTCTTTGCGATTATTGTCCTGCTACAACGCTACCAATTGCTAAAATACTTTCTGGTTTGGGCTTCTGGCCCCTCTCCTTTGAAGAAGATGCCGATAAATTCGGGTAGAGAGCCTGTCCTGATTTTACCATACCATGTGGACACATGTTCGACGGGAAAAAATAGAACACAGATGACAAGGGTTTGACTGATGAACACAGATTATTTTCTGCCCTTCCTGCCCTGCCGGCAGGTTTGCAGAAAAATTTGGATTGCTTTAGTGATCCAACATCCTGCGAAGCAGGATAATCTTTTTTTTAGACAATTTAAAAAGCTGATTCCCGGGTTGGTAAACGGTTTAGCCAATTATAAAATAAAATCCATCCCATCCGTGTCACCCGTGTTCCTATTGTATTTGCGTCCACACGGTAGGATTTTATCAGGAGGTTGGGGATGAGGTTTTCTCACATATAGATTAAAACAATACCAGTATTAACAATTATTATCTACACTTTATTTTTTTAAAAATATGGTTTAAGATAATTTTGCATCACACTTTAAAACTACGATTATGAAATGGAAAAGTATCATGGTATTAAGCTTCGCATCGGCATTTATATTTAGCTCCTGCGTAAGTAAAAAACTAATGCAGGGAGAAAAAGTACGTTACGAAACCCTGCAAACATCTTACAACGAACTGCAAGGCCAATTGAAAGATTGCAATGACCTCACAGTAGAAAACTCCCGCAAAAAAGCACTGTTGGAAGCCGAGATTGAAAACATGAAAAGAGAAAATGCTTTCCTTAAAGACAACAATAACCAGGCGCTCAAACAACTGGAAAATCTTTCTGTGATATCAAGTTCACAGGCAGAGAGTATTAAAAAATCACTGGATAATATTGGGTCAAAAGATTCCTACATTCAAAACCTGCAGTCTGCTTTAAACCGAAAAGATTCATTAAACATGGCGCTGGTGATGAACCTGAAAGGCGCCATTGGCAACCTTGATGACAAGGATATCAATATTAAAGTAGATAAAGGCGTTGTGTATATTGATATCTCAGACAAAATGCTTTTTAAAAGTGGCAGTTATGATGTAACCGACAGGGCCAGCGAAGTATTGGGTAAAGTGGCCATGGTATTAAAAAACCAACCGGATATTGAATTTATGGTAGAAGGCCATACAGATAATGTGGCGGTAAAACCCGGATCTATTCTGATGGATAACTGGGACCTTAGTGTAAAAAGAGCCACGGCTGTGGTAAGGATTTTACAAAAACAATACGGCTTAAACCCAACAAAAATGGCTGCTGCAGGAAGAGGAGAATATAGTCCTGTTGCAGACAATACAGCCGCAGATGGAAGAGCTGCCAACCGCAGAACAAGAATTGTGATCTTACCACAACTTGACCAGTTTTTTAAATTACTGGAAACAAAATAATTTTTTTATTGAAATGAAAAACCCGGCCAATTGATTGGCCGGGTTTTTTGTGTTGATTGTTTTAATGCAGATGATTTTTGTATTGAAAATCTGCGGTTCAAATCTGCGTTCATCTGCTGCTGATTTCTTTTTGTTTATTAAGCAACCATGGTTTGCAGGTAATCTAAAATCCCTTTTGATAAAATTATTTATTGGAGCATTATTCGTGGCTGGTCAAAGCCCGGGCAAGGGCAAAAGAAAACACTCACCAATAACCCATGAATCTATAATAATAACATCCACTACGGCACCCAATTTGTTTGTACATTTAATAAAAAAACTATCATAAACGCCCACCGGCAGGCAGTAACGATGACCAGTAAAAATAACTTCTTAACCACCCTGTCGCTCAAAGCCATTACGCTGGCCGTTTTGTTCCTGGCATGCCTGCTGCTTTTTATTTATATAGCAGATGAAAACGTATTAGAAAATGAAAATGCATTAGATCTGCAGGTAATGATATGGGTTGATGCACACAGCAGCAGTTCACTCATCCGCATCATGAGCGTGGTTACATTTTTTGGGTCCTCTACGTTTTTACTGCTGGCAACTTCAATATTAGCCGGCTATTATTTTTTTAAAAGGCGCTGGCATTATGGGTTCGCTATCCTTCTCATTTCCCTAAGCAGTTCCGGCATCATGTTTCTGCTTAAACAATTTTTTAAGCGCCAGCGTCCTTTGCATCCCTACGGAAGAACATTGGTCAACTACAGTTTCCCCAGCGGCCACTCTGTATCCTCCTTTGTTTTTTGCAGCATACTTGCATACTTATTTTGGCAAACAAACGCCAGCAAACAAGTAAGAATTGCAGGCGTATTTCTGTTGATGTGTTGCTCCCTGCTCATCGGCATCAGCCGCATTTTTCTAAACTATCATTTTGCTACCGATGTAATTGCAGGCTTTTGTTTTGGAGTAGTGTGGGTGCTGCTTTCTTTCTGGGTAATAAGGCTGTATATAAGGTACAGCCTGCCGGGCATGGAGTTGTAAAAACAAGGGTTGTTTACTAATGTTTCTAAAATCAATCTCCATCCCATCCTATTTCGTACATTAGTTTTTCCGGCAATCCTATTGGTATTTTTTTAAAAATGATGGTAGAAGGTTATGAGCAAAACAACGTGTATGAAAAATGGTCTGGCATCCTCTTTTTTTCAGTGGGGCTCATCATACCACTTTCTTTTATGCCTCATAAGATAGCGCAAAACGGCCTCTC
This sequence comes from Chitinophagales bacterium, assembly GCA_038241275.1. Taxonomy (GTDB): domain Bacteria; phylum Bacteroidota; class Bacteroidia; order Chitinophagales; family Chitinophagaceae; genus Ferruginibacter. Next base: position 4,212 of record JBBRFX010000144.1, on the reverse strand, counting down.
CTCTGCACTGCTGGAAACCGCATTGATGATGTCGGGCACGCTGCTGCTGTATTGGATAGCATCGGCTGGGGGCATTTAAAAACAGGCATAAAGAAAAGTTCAGGAATTACCTGGATGAACTTAATGAGCTAAAGTCAATTTCAGCAGAACTGAAAACCGAAGATTAGGCATTGTTTAAACTTCGGCAAAACTTTCATTCATTGTGGAAACACAGGACTGATCAATATTCAGTTCCTTCTTCCACATACAGTTCGCCCATGGGCATCCGTCCATACTGTTGCAATACCATATTGCAGCGGTGCAGCAATTGTGCCGGTAACACCGAGCCATCTGCATGTGTCCAAAAGCTGAGCAACAGTTTTTGTTGTATCACTGTCAATGGTTCCTGCAACCGAAAGATCAGGTGATGAAGGGATGACACCTGTTCATCTTTTAAATGACTAAACGCACCGAACGCCAGCAAATCAGTGGTTAACGAGAGAACTGTTTTACCTGGTAGCATAATTATTTGTTTAAGTGTTCAAGTTCTAATGTTAACGTAAAGAAATTGTAAACATTATGTTATCCAAATGTGATGCAGCGCAATTGTGGGAAGCGTGGGGATAAGCCCCCGGCGATTTGTACTTTCTTATCCCTTAACTGCAGCGCCGCTAACCTCTGTATCTTTTTAAAAAAACCGCTTTAAATTTTTAAACATCAGGTTCGGCGGAACCGAACTAACGAAAACGGCTTATGCAGTTACTGTTGAGAATCGAAGTAAAAGAACATCTACTCTAAATTTATTGCAGTGATTTTAAAAGGCTGGATAGGTTTAAAACAACTTCGGCAAATAAAACTATGTTGTTACTAATTTAACAGCATTGGTGAGGATAGCAACCACAGCTCAGGAAGTAAGAAACTAACGCCGCTTGCTGTGGGCGAACTTTACTACAGCCACCAAAAACACACCACCGATAATATTACCCAGCGTAGCCAGTCCCTGAAACTTGAGAAACTGTTCCCAGCTTATTTGATTGGCTTCTGCAAAAAAAGCCATAAACACTTCTATGGAACCCACTATACAGTGGTGCAGTCCGGCAATGCTTATTAAAAAGGTTACCAAAAATATCATCACTACCCGGCTAAAAGTATCCTGTGCCGAACTCAGCAGCCACGAAAGCATGCCCATCAGCCAGCCCGCCATTATGCTGCTGATCAGCGTAGCACCTACGCTGTATTTGAGCATCTTTTCCGAAACAAAATAAAAAAAATCTTTTCCAATCAGGTGCATTTCGCCATTAAAAACCAGCGAAATACTTCCGAACAAATACCCCCCAGCCAGGTTGCCCACATACACAATGAGCCAGAGTTTGGCCAAACTACTCAGGCTGGCCTGGCCATTCATTACGGGAATGGTGGCCAGCGTGGTATGCTCGGTAAATAATTCTGACCTGCCGATAATGACAAAAATGTACCCAATCGGATATACCAAAGCCATCATCACGGCTAACTGGCCGGCTGTAGACTCGCTTTTAAAAAGCGTATGCATAATGCCAATGATTAAAATGCTGAATCCTACTTCCAAACCTGCCGACAATGAAGACAAAAACAGACCCAAATCTGACCGGTTGTATTCTTTCAAACCAGTTTCAATTTGTTCATTCATGATTTCATAAGCCTCTTTGGGCTTTTCTGCGGGGGCGGTTTCAGTGGAGCTGGCCATAGATAGATACTTATAAATTGTGTAGGTGATACGCCTGCTTTGTGCGCTGGCTACTGTTTAATAAATTTTACTTCGTGTAAAAAAACCGGAAAAGGATGCCTCACGCAACATTCCTGCCTCAAGACTTTTTAAGATGCAAGAAATGCAGCAAACAATTCGTCCGGTTTGCTTTGCTCAAACAGGTTGAACCGCATAATGTTGGCTGAAGAGTAAGTTTTCTTAAATGCTTGCTTTTGTTGATTAAAATTGAATCTGGTAGAAAAACTACTAAACAAAATATTACAGCATGCAATAAAATAAAAGATAGGTAGTGTGCCGGCCACGGCAAAGAGAAGCGAGTACTGCGCAGTTTGGCAGCATCATCCCCGGCACCAGGATTGGTAAAAAATAAATTTCCGGCATATGGCAGTAAACAGCTATCTAAAAATTATTTTTTGTGGCTGATTGTGTGGGTTGAGTGCCCATTGCCTATTGCCCATTGACCCCTTCCAAACGGCGCTCAGCCGGGCAGGCATTGAACCCCCATTGACCATTGACTATTTCTGCATCACAACAATCCTTCTGCATGTAAAAAATCAAATATGATTTTGTCCACGGCAGATATATTGTCTTTATCTAAATAGGTAAGCCATTTTATTTCCGCTATTTCTGCAGCAGCTTTCAGGGTGCCGGTATAGCCGGCTGTGTAGCAGGTCATTTTTACAAGCGTGCCATTGGGGTGGCCATCTGCCTGAGCCTGAAAGCTGCCCACAAATTGTAACGTTTCCACACGCAGGTCAATGCTCAGCTCTTCTTTAATTTCCCTGCACAAAGCAGCAGCATCTGTTTCACCGGGTTCACGTTTACCGCCGGGAATATAGTATTTGTCTTTACCATAACTTTTGGTAGAAAGTATGTGCTTGTGTTGTATTGCTATCCAGGCAAGTTTATCAATCATGGTGAGCAAGATAAGGTTAAGGGTTTAAAAATATTTAATCCCTGCGTGATGCATTTATTAACGCAATGTACCTGGCCAAACGCAAATCATTTTACCAGCAGCAATTTTTCCATAGCAGCATCGTTGTGTTATTTTATCCCGCTATCCGGCACTCACTTGTACTGCATATCTGTGGCGGCTTTTATCAAGGCGGGCAAGCAAGCGATAGTTTTATAAAATACAGCGGTTGAGGCCTTTCCGGATATTCAATAGAAACTGGTCAATATTTATTTCAACAGTAATAGCATAGAGTAGTAATAAGGATACAAGGTCTGAGACCAGTACCTTGCGGGCATTGACCCATTGACCCATTGACCTTTCACCTTTTCTCTCAAACAATAAAAATCCTCATTTACTTGCAATCTGCTGTTAAAGTCTATATTTTACGAACTCATCAAAATCAAAACAAGCAATCATGAAAAAATTACTCCTGCTATTTTTCACCGGAACTATTATGTTATCGTGCAACGATGGCACAAAAAAAACTGAAGTTGCCAAAAACAGTGACTGGACAGCTCAAAACCTCAAAGGCATGGTTCAAAGTATGGAAACAACCAATTACACGCCTGACAGTACCGGCAAAACAGGAGCCATGGATTCCTGTTGTGTTACGGTGGATGAGTTTGATATGAACGGTTATACAAGTGCCAGCACAAAAAAAGACAGTAAGGGAACTATTACTGAAAACAGCACTATGATCCACTACGATAAGGGCCAGATGAAAAGCGTGACCACTACAAAAAACGGTAAACCATTCAATGGGTTTGAGATACAGATTGATAAAGATGGTAAATACAGTGCTGCACAGGAAACGGATTCAGCCGGAAAAAAATCATTTTTTTATACAGGCTTAAAAGAGGATGATTACGGTGCCGTAACCACTGGTACCCGGCACAAAGCCGACAGTAGCATTGACGGTGTTTTTGAAAACGACTATTCAAAAGGAATGCAGGTGGCAGGAAGATACAAAGACAGTAGTGGCAAGGAAGTGTATAATTCAAAAAGTGAGTTGAATGACAAAGGAGATGTAGCCAAAACAACGGAGATGAATGTAACCAAAGATAGCACCACTAACAAAGTGATGACCTATAAATACGACAGCTACGACGATAAAGGCAACTGGACCCAGCAAACAACTTACGACGAAAAAGGCAAGGCAACCAAGGTTGTTAAACGGGCCTTTACCTACTTCAAAAAAGACTAATTGCTTTACAAGCATTTTATTAAAGACGGTTTTTTAACCGTCTTTTTTTATGTGCAATATCCGGTTGTTGTGTTGGAGGCTGGCTTGAACATTTATGAGTTATGAGGGATAAACTTTTGAACATTGAACCGTTCACCCCTAATAAACCACCTGTTTACGTAACTATGTTGGGCTGCAACTGTATAACGCTTGCAGCGGGCTTTATGTTCTTTTTGCTTGTCCAAAAAGAACCAAAAAAGACACCGACAAAAGATTACATCCCTTTTGTCGGAAGCAGCTATGTGCATCTGAAGTGCATAGTGGTGAAGATCATCAGTTCCCTGATGTAAT
>JBBRFX010000143.1:0-10427 GCA_038241275.1 Chitinophagales bacterium | reverse complement strand
GATTAATTTATCTCTGTCCCATTTTGGCCTCTATACTTAATGTAGCATGAGGTACTGCTCTTAATCTTGCTTTATCAATCAGCTTTCCTGTAACCCTGCAAATGCCGTATGTTTTATTTTCAATACGCATTAATGCTTTTTCCAGGTGATCAATAAAAGTAATCTGGCGGCTGGCCATCTGGCTTAATTGTTCTCTTTCCATGCTAAGACTTCCATCTTCCATAGTCATATAACGGTTATCACCTTCATCGCCACCCAATTCGTCTTTACGGGTAATTAAACCCTGCAAATAAGATAATTCTTTTTTTGCTGCGCCTAATTTGCGCTGAATTAAATCCCTGAATTCAGTTAAGTCAGAATCACTATATCTAATGATAGAAGCGCCCGGATCATTTTTGGGTTGGTCCAACACTGATTTTGTAAAATCCGGTTGGTATTTACGGGAAGTTTTGGTGGTTGTTTTTGGAATTACCACTGGTTTTGCCGGTATAACCTTAATATCCTTCGGATTTTTTGCTATTGCTTTTGGAGTTGATGCAACAGGCTTTGCCACCACTTTTTCAGCAGGCTGTTTATTTTCTATTTTTTTTGCCATAGGTTGAGCTGCTGGTTTTGAGACCGGCACAATTTTTTTAGCAGCAGGTTTTGCTGCCGGTTTTGAATTTTTTACAGGTGTTATAGCTTTTTTTGCAACTGGTTTAGTTGCTTGTTTTACAACAGGTTTGGGTGCTGGTTTAACTGACTTTTTAGGTGTTTGTTTTACTATTTTTTTTGTTGCTGCTTTTGGGGCAGCTTTTTTAGCTATCGGTTTGGCAACCACTTTTTTAGCTACTGGTTTACCAGCTTTTTTTGGGGCAGGCTTTACCTGTTTCTTTGCAGGGGCTGCTTTTTTTACAATTTTTGAAGCAGGTGCTTTCTTAGGAGCTGGCTTTTTTGCTGCCGGTTTAACTGCTTTCTTTTTGGTAGCCATCGTTTTAGCTTTTTTTAAGGTTCACTATTAAAGTAGTATTATTCACTTCTAAGCTTATTCCCACGGTATTAGTAACAAATTCAATAGAATCTGCTAAAATTTCGCGGCAAATATAATCTTTAAATTCAATTAAAGATGGTTGCAGCTCCGCATTTTCTGTAATAGCCAGTGTAATACGGTCCGTCAGTTCAAATCCACTTTCTTTTCTGATAGTTTGAATCCGGTTTACAAGCTCACGGGCATTACCTTCTGATTTCAGTTGTGGGGTGATTGTTATATCAAGTGCTACGGTTAAAGCCCCTTTTCCGGCAATTTCATATCCAGGTATCTCATCAGTTATTATCTCCAGGTCTTCGGCATTAATTAAAACCGGATCTTCCCCATTGGCAACAGCTTCTGCATTTAACAGATATTCCCCTTGCTGCACTTTTTCAATAATGCTGTCGTCAAATTTTTCTATCTCGGCAGCGGCCCATTTCATTTTTGGCCCTAGCTTTTTGCCCAGGGTTTTAAAATTGGCTTTAGCTTTTTTACGGATAAAATCATTGTCGGCTGCCAGTATTTCTACCTCTTTAATATTGGTTTCGGCTTTTATTATATCTTCTGCCAGTTTAATATTGGCTGCCATTTCGCTATCCAAAGCCGGGATAAATACTTTTTGCAGGGGCTGTCTTACCCTGATATTTACTTTTTTTCTAAGCGATAATATTAATGAAGAGGCTTCCTGGGCCAATAACATCCTTTTCTCCAGGGAAATATTAATCAAAGCTTCATCTGCTTTTGGAAAATAGGCGTGGTGTACCGATTCATGCTCAAAACGTTGTGTTACTTCGTTCAGATTGTTATATAACCAATCTGCAAAAAATGGCGCTATTGGTGCAATCAATCTTGTAATGGTTTCCAGGCATTCGTATAAAGTTTGGTAGGCACATATTTTATCATGCTCATATTCTCCTTTCCAAAACCGGCGGCGGCAAAGCCGAACATACCAGTTGCTGAGCAAAGAATCTACAAATTCTTCTATGGCACGGCCAGCCTGGGTGGGCTCATAATTATCAAAACTTTCTTCTACTTTTTTAACCAGGCTATTGAGGGCAGAAATGATCCACTGATCTATTTCCGGCCTGTTTTTTAGCGTAATATAATTTTCTTTAAAAGTAAAACCATCTACATTGGCATACAGGGCAAAAAACTGGTAAGTATTATATAGAGTGCCAAAAAACTTGCGTTGAACTTCTTTGATTCCTTCTTCATCAAATTTTAAACTATCCCATGGCGATGCGTTGGTTATAAGGTACCAGCGGGTAGCATCTGCACCATAATTATTAATGGTTTCAAATGGATCTACAACATTGCCCAGTCGTTTACTCATTTTGTTACCCGCTTTATCCAGTACAAGTCCGTTACTCACAACTGTTTTATAAGCTACACTGTCAAACAGCAACACACCCAATGCATGCAAAGTATAAAACCAGCCCCGGGTTTGGTCCACTCCTTCTGCAATAAAATCTGCAGGAAAAGCACCCTCTACACCCGCACCCATATGCGAAGCTTTTGAATCGGCGTGGTATTTCCAGAAATTTTCGGTTGATAATGGTCCGTATTTGTCAGATGATGTATCTGGTAAACCCCATTGTGCATAAGGCATTGCTCCACTGTCAAACCAAACATCTACCAGGTCTGGTACTCTTTTCATGGGCAGGCCATTATCACTTACCAATATAATATCATCTACATATGGTTTGTGCAGGTCTAATATGCCTTCGTGTAAATATTGAGTATTTGTATTGCTACCCAGTATTTCGGCAGCTTTTCTTATTTCAATATTCAATTCTTCAATTGTGCCAATGCATTTTTGCTGTTCACCATCTTCTGTTTTCCAGATGGGAAGGGGAGTGCCCCAAAAACGGCTGCGGCTCAGGTTCCAGTCTACCATGTTTTCCAGCCAATTGCCAAAGCGGCCTGTACCGGTACTGGCTGGTTTCCAGTTGATGGTTTTGTTCAATTCTACCATCCTGTCTTTAACGGCAGTGGTTTTAATGAACCATGCATCCAACGGGTAATAAATAATCGGCTTATCGGTGCGCCAGCAATGGGGATAATTATGTTCGTATTTTTCAACTTTAAAAGCACGGTTCTCTTTTTTAAGTTTTACGCTGATATCTACATTTACATCTACATATCCAGGCTCATTTTTATAGTCTTTTACATAACGTCCGCTAAACTCTCCTACACCATCAATAAATTTTCCCTGTTTATCTACAAGGATAAGTATGCCTAAATTATTCTTTTGCCCCACCTTATAATCATCTGCACCAAAAGCAGGTGCAGTATGAACAATACCGGTACCATCCTCGGTAGTTACAAAATCGCCTGCTATAATTTTAAAGGGGGATGCTCCCGGTGTGATCTCCTGTATTTTTTCTAAAGTATTAGCTTCAGAAGGAAGTAGCTGTTCATATATTGCTTCCTCTATTTCACTTCCTTTAAATGTGGAAATGATTCTCCAGGGAATGGTTTTATCGCCTTCTTTATAATTTTCAAAATCTCCATTCTCATTTTCAGCCTTAAAATATTTTCCTGTTAATGCTTTTGCTAAAATTATATTATTGGATAAATTAGTATATGGGTTAAAAGTTTTAACCAATACATAATCAATATTAGGTCCCACTGTTAAAGCTAAATTGGAAGGTAATGTCCATGGAGTAGTTGTCCAGGCCATAAAAAAAACCTCTTCATTATTTGCAGCATCAAACAAGAAAGTTGTTTTCTCATTTTTTATAGCTTTAAACATTGCTACTGCACTGGTATCTTTTACATCTTTATAAGTTCCGGGCTGATTAAGTTCATGAGATGACAAGCCAGTGCCTGCAGCAGGGGAGTAAGGTTGAATACTTATACTTTCATAGAGGTACCCTTTTTTATACAGTTCGCTCAGGCACCACCAAAGGGTTTCAATATAATTGTTCTCAAAAGTTACATATGGGTTGTTTAGATCTACCCAGTAACCCATTTTTTTTGTAATATCATCCCACTTATCCTTAAACCTCATTACCACTTCCCTGCATTTTTTATTATATTCTTCTACAGTAATTTTAACACCAATATCTTCTTTGGTAATACCCAGTTCTTTTTCTACCCCAAGTTCTACCGGCAGGCCATGCGTATCCCAGCCGCCCTTGCGTTTTACCTGGAAACCCTGCATGGTTTTGTAGCGACAAACAAGGTCTTTTAAAGTTCTTGAAATTACATGATGAATGCCCGGCATACCATTGGCACTTGGCGGGCCTTCATAAAACACAAATGGAATATTTCCTTCCCTAAGTTCAACACTTTTTTCAAAGGTTTGATGTTCATTCCATTTTTGCAATATCTCATTGCTGATTGACGATAAATTTAATTGCTGATATTCCTGGTACCTCGATGCCATATATTATTTCTGCTTACTTTCTTAAAAATTGTGGGCAAAGGTAATGAATTAACCAGTTACGGCTGTGAGCGGTACAATTTTTGCCGTTATTGTATTATCGATCTCGCTTTAAAAAAAACTACCGCAAACAGGGTATAGAACTTTGTTAATATCATTGTTTTTTTTGCACTTATCCACATATACAGGCCTTGGCATAAAATTGGAAATATGTTTCAACGCTAACACCCCTACATTATTTAATCTAAATGTTAACGTATGAAAAACATCTTTTTATCATTAAGTGCAGTTTTTATATTAAGTGTATCTGCCCAGGCACAAAAAAATAAAAAAACAGCGCCTGCAAAACTTAACGTACCTGAAAATGTAAATACATCCTTTAAAGGCTCTTATGCAACCGCAGAAAAAAATGAATGGAATAAAACCTACATGGGAAATTATGTAGCCAATTTTATAAATGCAGATCAACTTAGTCAGTCTGTAGAATATAATGACGCAGGTTTGATTGTTAAAACAAAAACCACGCATGCCCCTGAATCCTTACCTGTGAATGTAGGTGCTGCGGTAGAAACTAAATATGCCGGAGCTAAAGTTTCTGAATGTATTAAAATGGAAATTCCGGGACTGAAACCTTACTACAAGGTAAAAATTGAAACAACCAATAACACAAAAAAAGAATTATTTATAAGTGAAGAAGGAACCGTAGTAGAATAAACGTTTTTGCTGGTTTAGGGTTTTATTAGGGTAAAACGGGAGTAGTCTTGCTCCCGTTATTTTAAATTAAGATTTCTAATAAAGCTGTTCCGTTTTAAATTCAATATTTCCCATTAATTGGTTCCCAAAAAACAGATACCAGGTATTTAAATACTGGAAAAAAATTACGATTACAGGCATAAAAAAAGCAACTCTATATTGAGTTGCTTTTTTTATATTATGAGGTTATGTTAAAATGTTTTTGATCCATTGGCCTGGAAATTATAGCGGAATGCATAAAAACGCTGACCATGTAATTTTTCATCATCACCTGCTGATGCTGCCGGAGTAACACCTTTTTTATAATAATTGGTAATCTCCAGTTTTGCATATTTGCCCGAAGCCGTTCTGATAACGATTACACGGCCTGGTAATGGAGTTATCAGGTTGTTAGCTCCATCATAATTATACCAACCTTTTCCTGAACCGGTAGTGATTGCATAAACGGGTGCTGCATCTGTTTTAAAAACCGAGTCAGCCGAAATAGCAGCCAATCCATCAAATGTACCTATTTGAACAAATGCCCCACCATTTCCAGGTCCGCTTGTACCAGAATTGGTTAAGATAGTTGTTCCTCTAAAAGCAATATCCCATTTGGTTGTTGCAGAATCTGAAGAAGCAACAAGGGTATTATTTTCAATACTGAAAAAGGTATATTTATTTGCACCATATGGCTGGCCAATAGGGGTTAAGCCAATAATGGTATCTGCAATTAAATTTTGAACGGAGGTAACGTTTCCAACTTTAAATACTTTGAATGTGCCATTGTTTGTAGTATCTATCGGTGTAGCAGGCGCATCATCTTTTTTACATGCCGTAAATAACAAAACAGATGCAGCAAAAATTCCGATTAATGAGAGTGTTTTTTTCATTTTACTTATTTTAATAATTGTGAGGGTTTATTGTTTAATTTTTTTGTTTAAAGTGTAAGTAACGGTTGTAAAAAATGTTCTGCCGGGTGCATTGGGCAGATTATTAACATCTACATGGTTTAGTATATTTTCGGCACCTGCCTGCACCCGAAATCCTTTTTTAAAATTTACTCCGGCACTGCTGTTTAATTGAACAAAGCCATCTGCAAATTCATCCTGTTTGTTGTATATGCCATTTCCATCTTTATCAAATACTACCCATTTGCTGCGATAAATGGCTCTTATATTGGCAAACCATTTTTGTTCAGCAGCTTCATAAATAAGTTTAAGCGTGGCCATATGCGGGCTTCTGTTTGGCAAACCCAGGTAATCACTTTTTTTCAATAGAACACTGTAATTATTTGCATCCCGTGTGTAGTAAAAATTACCTGCCTTTATTTTTTTTAGTTCATCCTTATCTGCAGTTTGCAGGTACTGGTACCCTGCATTTAAACTAAAATTTGGAGTGAGAATGTATTTGATATTTGTTTCTATTCCCTGGGTATATGCACTTTTAATATTTACATAGCTAAAAATCTGTGTATTGTCTACACGGGTTGCTACCAGCCTTGATTCTATCAAGTCTTTAATGTCATTTCTAAATACGTTTACCTGTAGCTGAATTTTTTTTGCAGGGTATGCAGTAAATCCTGCATTAAATCCGTTGGAATATTCTGGTCTTAAAGCCTGCAGTTTAGCATAATCATCTTCATATTGTTTTATAAAACCGGCATTGTTTAATACCTCAATAATATGCTGAGCTTCCAACGCACCAAACACAGAATAATTACCTGCACTGGTATTGGTAAAATTTAAGTAGAGCTGCCTGAAATCAGGGGCCTTAAAGCCTTTTCCGTATGAAGCCTGGAAATTAATTTTATCACTGAGTATTAATTTGCCTGCAATTTTTGGACTAAAAGCAGAAGCATATAATTTATTATCATCGTATCTAAAACCGCCGATGAATGTTAGTTTTTTAAATGGGATCCATTCGGTTTGCACAAAACCATATTTCACTTCATTTTCTTTCCGGCTGTTCTTATCGTCGTACCTGGAAGAGTTTACAAATTCTTTTAAATAACCAATACCAGCTATCAGTGAAATATTTTTGGCAATGGTATAATCTGTTTGATTTTCTACCCGGTAAAATTGTTGTAAAAAGTAATCGTCATATCCCTGTCCGCCGCTTATATCTAATTTTTGTGAACCTTCAAACCTTGTTGCGTAAAGCTGCAAAGATGTTTTAAGTTTTTTTGAAAATGTATGATTGATTATTGGGGTAAAATTTAAATCCTTATTCATTTCCCTTCCCCTGGAATAAACAATTTGCCCATTATTGGAAACGGCCAGTTCATTTTTTATGTACTCATAATTATACCTGACCGATAAATTGAGATTGGTTTTACTGCTGAGCGGATAATTTAACTGTAGTTGTGGGGTGGTTTTACTGATAGGTAATTTTGAACGCTCAACACTATAGGGCCTTATGCTGTATCCATCGGTGTTGTACTGGTTGATAAATCCGGTTACACCTAATTTTCCGATACGGGTGCTGGCTGTAATATTAGCATCCATTGTGTTGTACGTACCATAACGAATAGAAGCACTTACTTTAGAGTCAAATGATTTATCTGTAATTATATTAATAACTCCGGCCAATGCTTCCGATCCATATAAACTTGATGAAGGACCTTTTACAATTTCAATTTTTTTAATGTTGCCTAATGTTACCCTGTTAAGATCCAGTACGCCGGAAGTTCTTCCTACCAATGGTTGTCCGTCAATAAGTATAAGGGTATAATCGGAATTTAAGCCCTGCATTTGTACTCCTGTGCCAAATCCGCTTGTTAAAAATAAACCAGCCTGTTCCTGTAAAATATCTTTTAGCCGCACGGATGCAGCCTGCTGAATTGTTTTTTGTGATATGATCGTTACAGGAACTGCAATGTTTCCAAGCTTCCTTTCATTCCTCGTGGCAGTAACTACCACTTCATTTAATTCTTTACTAAAAGTACTATCCTGTGGCTGTTCATTTTGTGCAGTTACATTGATAAATGAAACTAGCATACAACCTATAAACATTAATTTTTTCAAAGCATTAATTTTATTACGTTGTAAAGTTGTTTTAACTCCTAAAAACATTTATCACAATATTGTCATCAAATAAAAATTGGCATCATATACCAATCATTTTACAATAGGGTGACAGAGGTACTATCAACACTCATGTTAGCACCTGATTTAGATCATTTTATTATTTAGATAATCGATTTCTTTGGTTGCCATTGAGTTAACAAGTTCAATGTTTTCATAGGAAGCAGGGGATCCGTAACTGGTAATTATATTTACCCTTTTAGAAAACTAAAAGAAATTTATAAAGAAAAAGTGGCAGGTAAGCGAAGTGGAGATGATAAAATTTAATATTTTTTTTAACGCAGTAATAATTCACATGGCTTAATACCTGTATGTTTCTTAAAGGCTGTGCTAAAATGAGAGATAGAAGAATAGCCAAGTAGCATAGAAACTTCGGTTACACTAAGACCCTTGTCGTACAAGAGGTATTTAGCATGCTCCATGCGTTGTCCCTGATAAAAATCAAAAATAGTAGTGCCAAAAATTTCTTTAAAACCTTTTTTAAGATAACATTCATTAATGGCCACTTTGCGGCTAAGGGCCTTAATAGTGATGGGCTCACCAATATGTTGCAACAGGATTTCCCTTGCTTTCAATATCTTTTCTCTGTCCGCTTCATTTGCAAGAAACTTGCAGGTAAATGCGGCTTCTGTTTTTTCGCCCAGCATACAATCCATACTGTATAAAAGCAGGATTTGTGTTTGGGCATTTATAAAAATGTTCTCTAAAGTATCGCTGTAGTTATGATTTAATAATGCTTCAATGGCCATTCTTGTTTTGGCGCAAAGCGGTAAAATTTTAGAAAACGAAGAAGCATGTTTAAATGCTAAAACATTGTCTGATAAACTTTCAGGATTGTTTTGTGCTTTTGCAAACTGGTTAAGGTAAGCAGGAGAAAAACTAAAACTTACTACATCTACACTGTCAACTTTTTCAACACAGGTTTTACTTGAACTGAGATTGCAAAAATCACATTCTGTTTGTTTTTTACGACAATAGACATTTCCGGAAACACAAAATTTCAACTCCAGGTAATTCTCGGCAGGGCTATTTTTTTCGTAATGATAAACCAATACACCGGTATCTTCTATAGCCCAAAGTGGATGTTTTTTATACCGGTTAATTGTATATTTTACCGATCCGGGTACAAAACGCTCCACTTCCTGCAATACTTCAAGGTCACCTTGCATAAAAGGTTGCCTGTGAGCTAAAGTTAATATGTCTAATGGTTGATGCATTGAAAATTATCGATGCAAATATAAGCAAGCATTCCCATATCGAGGTTCAATGTTTAAACTTTAAGAAAACTCTTACATTTTTATTACAATGTATTTTTAGCAGATTTTCTGATTATTACTGGCAAAAAAGGTTAAAAACCTGTTTAAAAAATGGGCTCAAAATAAACACTCTTAACTGTTGATTAACCCCTGCTTTTCGTTACATTTGCAGGAATTTGAATTTCCTCAATTTTAAAGCGTTTTCAAGCATTTATGATTACAGATACAGCAGTAGTTCCTACCCCGGCCAATAGCGGCTATAGTGCAGACAGCATACAGGTTTTGGAAGGTTTAGAAGCGGTTCGTAAAAGACCCGCAATGTACATTGGAGATATCAGTGTAAAAGGCCTGCATCACCTGGTATATGAAGTGGTAGATAATTCCATTGATGAAGCCCTTGCAGGTTATTGCAAATATATCACTGTAGATATTAATGAAGATAATTCCATCACCGTGCAGGATGACGGCCGTGGTATTCCTACAGGCATGCACACTAAGGAAAACAGAAGTGCCCTTGAAGTGGTAATGACCGTTTTGCATGCAGGTGGAAAATTTGACAAAGGGTCCTACAAAGTATCGGGTGGTTTGCATGGTGTGGGTGTAAGTTGTGTGAATGCGCTAAGTTCCAAACTCGTTGTATCTGTTAACAGAGAAGGCAAATCTTTTGAGCAGGAATATGCAAAAGGGATTCCGCAATATTCTGTTAGAGAAACAGGGGTGAGTGATAAAACAGGTACAAGGGTACATTTTTGGCCTGATGGTACAATTTTTACAACCACAGAATTTAATAAGGAAATTCTGGAAGGCCGTTTAAGAGAATTGGCTTTCCTTAACCGTAAGATCACTATTGTTTTAAATGATTTGAGAGAAAAAGATGATGATGGAAAAACATACACTAAAACCTTCTACAGCGAAGGCGGTATTGTAGAGTTTGTAGAGATGATTGATAAGAATGC
>JBBRFX010000142.1:0-10439 GCA_038241275.1 Chitinophagales bacterium | reverse complement strand
CGGCAATTTCTACTGCTTCATCCAATACGCCACCGCCATTGCCTCTAAGATCTAATATAAGTTTAGTAAGCCCCTTTTTCTTGAGGTCAGTCAGGCTTAGCATAAACTCCCGGTAGGTTTGTTTAGAAAATTTATTCAGCCGGATAAATCCTGTATTTGTATTTATCATGTATGCCGCATCTATACTGCTTATGGGAATAATACCCCTGTTCACCGTTTTGTTTAGCAGTTTTCCATTTCTTATCAGCAGCAGTTCTACCGGGCTGCCTAATTTGCCCCGTAAATTTTTTCTTATCCTGTCAGTTGTAATTTTTTTTCCACTTAAAACAGAGTCATTGGCTTTAATAATCTTATCGCCGGTTTGTAAGCCAGCAATAAAGGATGGGCCATCTTTCAGCACATTTATCACATGTATGGTATCATCAAAAATGTTGAACTCAATTCCAATCCCAAAAAAGTTTCCGGCAATATCCTCATTGGCATTTTGCAGGTCTTCTGCCGGTATAAAAACAGAGTGGGGGTCCAGTTTAGAAAGTATGGCGGCAATAGCTGTATCAGAAAGTTCATCCATATTTACCGTATCCACATAACGGTTTTGAATTAAATCCATCACTTCCTGCAGCGTTCTGCGTTTTTCTATATAAAAGAAACTTTTTCCGGGCAGGCCATCTCTCATTTTATAACCAATAAACATTCCCACAATCATTGTTAAACTAAACAACAGCGGTAACCAAATCTGTATTTTTTTTTTCTCCATTATACTTTTAATATTTTTGGCAAAAAGCCTTTAACCATTCTTAAGGGTGCGAAGGTAATTTTTTGTTGGTTACCTTGTAATATTTTATAGCTTTTGATTGGATTGTTCTATCTTACTAACTTATTAAAAAACAATAATGAAATCGATTTTAATTGCAGACAGTGGTTCTACCAAAACCGAATGGTGCCTGCTGCAGGGTAATAAAAAGAAAAAAGTAATTACACAGGGCCTTAGCCCATATTTTTTAAACCTGGAGCAGATAAGCGAAATTTTGCAGAAGGAATTGATGCCCAAAATGAAAAATGCGGCTCCGGATGAAATCTTCTTTTATGGTACAGGTTGCAGTAATCCGGCAAACGCAGCTATCGTTAAAAAAGCTATCCGGCAAAATTTTAAAACATCAGTAATAAGTGTTGATCATGACCTCATGGGTGCTGCAAAAGCACTTTGCGGAAGAGATAAAGGAGTTGCCTGTATTTTGGGCACTGGCTCAAACTCATGTTATTACAACGGAAAAAAAATTGTAAAGAACAGTCCGGGGTTAGGATATGTGTTGGGCGATGAGGGTAGTGGGGCTTATATGGGTAAAAAAGTGATTCAGTATTTTCTTTATAACACTTTTGATGAAGATTTGATGGAGCGTTTTAAGGCAAAGTTCAACACCAATGCAGTAGAAATACTGGAAGCAGTGTATAAAAAACCTTTGCCAAACCGCTACCTGGCCAGCTTTGCCATTTTTCTTGCAGAAAACAGGGGGCACTATATGGTTGAGAATATTATTGAAGATGGACTGAACGATTTTTTCTTTAATCATATTTATAAATACAGGGAAAGCTGGACTATGCCGCTACATTTTATAGGCAGCATCGCATTTGGGTTTAAAGATGTGTTGAAAGACCTTTGCATGTCTTATGAACTACAACTGGGCAGGGTTTTAAAAAACCCAATGGAAGGATTAATCAAATATCACCAACAATAAAAGAATATGTAACCTGACTATGGCTTTTCAAAAGATAACCGAAACCGACTCTCTATACCACAACCTGGATAAAATGACCATCCGGGAACTTTTAGAAAACATCAACAAAGAAGATAGTAAAGTGCCTGTCATTATACAGCAGCAAATACCACAAATTGAAATACTTATTCAGGTAATTGTAGATAAAATGCTCATGGGTGGCCGCCTTTTTTACCTGGGTGCCGGCACCAGCGGCAGACTGGGCATTGTGGATGCCAGTGAATGTCCGCCCACATATGGAGTTCCTTATGGATTGGTAATTGGTATTATTGCGGGTGGCAATAAAGCCATAACTGAAGCAGTGGAATTTGCTGAAGATGATACCGAAAGGGGTTGGCTTGATTTGATGGAACACAAAGTAAATGAGGCAGATGTAGTAATAGGCATAGCTGCCAGCGGCACCACTCCTTATGTAATCAGAGCTTTGCAAAAATGCAGGTTAGAAGGGATTGTTACCGGTAGTATTTGCTGCAACCCCGATGCTCCCTTAAGTGCGGCCGCAGATTATCCCATTGAAGTGGTGGTGGGTCCCGAATTTGTTACCGGCAGCACAAGAATGAAAAGTGGTACAGCCCAAAAGCTGGTGTTGAATATGATTTCTACCAGTGTAATGATACAATTGGGCAGGGTAGAAGATAATAAAATGGTGAACATGCAACTAACCAACGATAAACTGGTAGACAGAGGGGTGAAAATGGTGATGCATAACCTGAATTTGACAGACTACGAACTGGCCAAAACATTGCTTTTGAAATATGGCACCGTAAAAAAGGCCATGGAAAACTACCACTCCTAAAAATAATATTGACAAAATTATTTTTTGTAGTAAATTACTTTTATTATTTATAATTAAAAATGCTCTTATGAAGTACAAACTTTTACTCACATCTGCTTTTATTGTATCAACCGCTGTAGCAACAGCGCAAAATTCTAACAAGGCTTTTGCCATCACCGGAGATGGTAACCAGGATTATGTGTGGATGAATATCCGACAGGTAGACCTTGGTACAGGCCAGATTTCTAAAACAATTTTCCAGAGAAGCAAAAGTAATTTTGTGCTTACGGATGTAAACACAAAAACAGCTACAACACAGGCTTCTGCTGTAAATACAA
Organism: Chitinophagales bacterium; assembly: GCA_038241275.1. Classification (GTDB taxonomy): domain Bacteria; phylum Bacteroidota; class Bacteroidia; order Chitinophagales; family Chitinophagaceae; genus Ferruginibacter. The sequence goes on along the minus strand of JBBRFX010000142.1, from coordinate 7,551 downwards.
ATCTTTTTCAATCTAAAGATTATCCTACAGGTTCATTGGTAGCAGCAGCAGCATATGATATGCGCAGCAACAAACTTTTTTTTACACCTATGCGTGTAGGTGAGTTGCGTTGGTTAGATATGGATATTAAAAACGAAACGCCCAAATTTTATACACTTTCATCAGAGGTTTTAAATTTTGGTATAGCTATGGATGAAGCCAATCATATTACACGGATGGTTATAGCCGCCGATGGAAATGGATATGCAGTTACTAATGATGGCAACCACTTTATTAAATTCACCACTGGCAAAAAACCAGTGATAACTGATTTGGGCAATTTAATTGATAATGAAAATAACAATGGTATTTCTATCCATAATAAATGTACAAGTTGGGGTGGCGATATGCTGGCCGATGCAATGGGTAAATTGTATGTAATATCTGCCAACCGTCATGTGTTTGAAGTAGATATCAACAGCAGGGTAGCAACTCACAAAGGCGCTATTACCGGCCTGCCTGCCAACTATACAACAAATGCTGCCGCCGTAAATACTGATGGAGATATGGTAGTGAGCAGTGCCAATGTTTTTGAAGGATATTATAAAGTAAAATTAGCCGACCTTACTGCTACAAGTATTGAAGGTTCTGATAAACGCTACAATGCTTCTGATCTCGCAAATGGCAATTTGCTTCTTCAAAAAGAAGCAGATGCAGCCAGGAAATATTCAGTAGCACCCTTGCTTACACAAAATACTTTTAGCAATTCTGATAAAAGGGTTTTTCCTAATCCTGTTACTACTTCTACATTTGCAGTTTTATTTGATGGTCAAAAAGCAGGAAATTATGCTGTTACACTTTCAGATCTTTCGGGTAGAATTTTGCAGACTCAAAAAGTAAATATTATAAAAGGCGGCATTCAAACTGAAAATATCAACTTGCTTAGCAGGCCTGCTAAAGGGATGTATTTGGTAAAAGTATATGATGATGCAAAACAAATGGTATTCACAGAAAAAGTATTGATTCAATAAAAAATTTGGGGGGTTAATAAGTTAGAGGCTGTTTAAAGACAGCCTCTTTTTTTTATCACTCATTTTATTTTGATTGGTTTTTCTGAAATTTGTATGATGTTAGTTTTCAAATAATAAATAGAACCATTTCTTAAAAATGCAGAATATAGAACCATATTACAACTGGCGGCACATGTACGCAGCAGAAGAGGACAGGAGATCGCCTTTTTATGGCAGAACTTACAGTGAATTTGAATATTCTCAAACGCTCTATAATTATTATATACATCCCCAATGGGATGATTTTGGCAGCCGTACCCTGTACATGAAAATTTTATTCGTTGATTACGACTTGCATTATGCTATTATAGAACTGCTGGGTGAGTGGAATGATGCAATTGAAAATGATATCATGACTTTAAGAAGAGATATCACCGATTTATTGTTTAAGCAGGGTATCTTTCTTTTTATCATTATTGCAGAAAATGTGTTGAACTTTCACAGCAGCGATGATAGTTATTATGAAGAATGGAACGAACAACTGGAAGATGATCATGGTTGGGTTGCAATCATCAATATGCCTGAGCAAAGTAAATACGATTTTAAAAAAGCCAGGCTCACCAATTATATAGAATTGCTTGAAATGGAGCAATGGCGCACATTAAAACCTGAAATTATTTACCAGACTATAAATTTTGAAATGACGAAAAGATTAGACTAGTGCTATGTTAGGAATCAAATGACGTACCTATTTGTGAATAGTGAATTGTGAATAGTGAATAGTGAATTTTGAAATAGTTCCCATTGACTATCGACCATTGACTATTGACAATTGCCTATTGACTATTGCCCAGTTTCATATTTATTATGATTCCTGTCATGTTATAAATAAAATGTTTAAATAAATATTATTTTTCCACCTACTACCTTTAATTTCGCAAAACTATCATTTTACAATATTCTCAAGCTTATGACCTGGAAACAAATATTCACTTCTTCCATCGGGAAAAAAATTACAATGGCTTTAACCGGCCTCTTTTTAATTACGTTTTTAATAGTACATGCTGGAGTTAACTCCAGTATTTTTTTAAATGACGGCGGAAAAACCTTTAACAGTATAGCCCATTTTATGAGCCATAACTGGATACTTCGTTTTATTGAGATAGGCTTGTTTGCTGCTCTAATCGCTCACATCATTCAGGGATTAATTCTTTGGAAGCAAAACAGGCAGGCAAGGCCCGTTTCTTACCATATCAACAAATCCAATATGAACAGTACCTGGTACAGCCGCAGTATGGGAATATTAGGCACGCTGTTATTGCTGTTTTTAATATTGCATATTTCTCATTTTTTTGTAGGCACCAAAGTGGCATTATATGGCGGGGACCAGCCTCATAATCTTTATGAAGAAATGAAACTGGTTTTTGGAGAGTGGTACATTGTAGCCGTTTACATGGCAGGATTAGTTGCTTTATTCTGGCATCTGTTCCATGGTTTTCAAAGTGCCTTTCAAACTTTTGGATTAAACCATAAAAGATATACACCCATCATCAAAGCGGCAGGAGCCGGCTACTCTGTTATTATCTGCATTTTATTTGCACTGATGCCCCTGGCATTTTATTTTGGTTGGATCAGTTAAACCAAACAGGCATTTTAAATGTTATATTAGTAATACATAAATAAATTATTCTACAAATAAACCAATCAACCGATATGGCTTTAGATGCAAAAATTCCGCAGGGCAAAATGGACGAAAAGTGGAGCGATTACAAAGGACATGTGAAACTGGTAAATCCCTCCAACAAACGTAAACTCGAAGTAATTGTGGTAGGTACTGGTCTTGCCGGTGCATCTGCTGCAGCCTCTTTAGGCGAGATGGGGTATAAAGTAAAAGCATTTTGTTTCCAGGATAGTCCACGCAGGGCACACAGCATTGCTGCCCAGGGTGGCATCAATGCGGCTAAGAATTATCAAAATGATGGAGATTCCGTTTTCCGTTTATTTTATGATACCGTTAAAGGTGGTGATTACAGATCAAGGGAAGCCAATGTGCATCGCCTTGCAGAAGTAAGTAATGCAATTATTGATCAATGTGTGGCACAGGGTGTACCTTTTGCAAGAGAGTATGGTGGATTATTAAGCAATCGTAGTTTTGGCGGAACCCAGGTACAACGTACCTTTTACGCAGCCGGACAAACAGGGCAGCAATTATTGCTGGGAGCATACAGTGCTTTGGAAAGGCAGATTGCACTGGGTAATGTAGAAATGTATTCCCGTCATGAAATGCTGGATGTGGTAATGATTGAAGATAAGGCAAGAGGAATTATTGCCCGTAACTTAGTGAGCGGCGAACTGGAAAAACATTTCGGCCATGCGGTACTGTTATGCACCGGTGGTTATGGCAACGTATTTTATTTAAGTACCAATGCAATGGGCAGTAATGTAACTGCTGCCTGGAAAGCACATAAAAAAGGAGCCTTTTTTGGTAATCCATGTTTTACACAAATTCATCCAACCTGTATTCCTGTAAGTGGCGAATACCAAAGTAAGCTTACACTCATGAGTGAAAGTTTGAGAAACGATGGCCGCATTTGGGTTCCTAAAAAACAAAACGATACCAGGAAGGCAACCGATATTAAAGAAGAAGAAAGAGATTATTACCTGGAGAGAAGATACCCGGCATTTGGTAATCTTGTACCAAGAGATGTGGCATCCAGGGCGGCCAAAGAAAGATGCGATTTAGGTTATGGTGTGGGTACTACCAAAATGGCTGTATTCCTTGATTTTGCTGATGCCATTAAACGTTATGGTAAAATTGAAGCAGGCAAAACGGGTAATTCATCTGCAACTGAATCAGATATTATTGCACTTGGAAAAAAAGTTATAGAAGAAAAATATGGTAACCTGTTTGAAATGTATGAAAAGATAACAGGCGAAAATCCATACGAAATGCCGATGCGTATTTACCCTGCGGTGCATTATACCATGGGCGGGTTGTGGGTAGATTACGAATTACAAACCACCGTAAAAGGCCTATACGCTTTAGGTGAAGCAAATTTTAGTGATCATGGAGCCAACAGGCTTGGAGCCTCTGCGCTGATGCAGGGTTTGGCCGATGGTTATTTTGTAATTCCTTACACATTGGGTAATTACCTGGCAGATGAAATACGCACTGCTGCAATTTCTACAGACCATGTTGCATTTACAGAAACAGAAAAAGCAGTGAGTGACAGGATCAACACTTTGATGAATATTAAGGGTAAGCAAACGGTGGAAAGCTTCCACAAACGTCTCGGAAAAATCATGTGGGATAAGTGTGGTATGGCAAGAAATGAAAAAGGATTGCAGGAAGCTATTGTAGAGATTCAACAATTGAAAAAAGAATTCTGGAGCGATGTTCGTATTCCGGGTGAAATAAATAATATGAATCCTGAACTGGATAAAGCAGGCAGGGTAGCAGATTTTATAGAATTGGGCGAATTGATGTGCAAGGATGCGTTAGTTAGAAATGAAAGTTGCGGCGGACATTTTAGGGAAGAATCTCAAACAGAAGAAGGTGAAGCAAAAAGAGATGATGAAAATTTTAGTTTCGTATCTGCCTGGGAATATAAAAGCGAAAGTAACTGGGAACTGGTAAAAGAGTCATTAGAGTTTGAAGTGGTTAAACCAACTCAAAGGAGTTATAAATAAATGAATTGTTTTATTGCTGAATTGTTTTTTAGCGTTTTTTCTTTTCAATATTATAATTATGGAAGTAGAAAAAAAATTTTTGAAGTTAAATGATATTGAGGCATATAAAATTTCTTTTCATCTGAGTAATTATGTTTGGGACTTGGTTTTAAAATGGGATCAATTTGCCAAAAAGACAATCGGAGCCCAGTTTGTGAATGCGGTCGATTCCATATCAGCAAATATTGCAGAAGGTTTTGGAAGACATTTTAAAAAAGATAAAGTAAATTTTTACAGGTATAGCAGGGGTTCTCTCAAAGAATGTTTAGATTGGAATGAAAAAGCAAAACATAGGAAATTGATTGCGGAAGAGGAGTATAATTTTATTTATAAAGAATTGGATAAGTTGCCCCTCCTGATTAACTACTTGATAAAATATACCAACGAAAAATTAAAAGAGTAACCACCAACAAAATAGCCATTTTACAATATAACCATATATCCATCTATCCATTTTACTATACAACCATAAAATTATATAACAATATATCTATTTAACTATATAACCATTCATCAATGGAACATTACAATATGAATCTGACGTTGAAAATCTGGCGTCAAAAAAATAACAGAACTGCAGGCTCATTGGAAACATACAAGGTGAAGGAAATTTCTTCCGAAATGTCTTTCTTGGAAATGTTTGATGTGCTGAACGAACAGTTAATTGTAGCAGGCGATGATCCGATTGCATTTGACCATGATTGCCGTGAAGGAATCTGTGGACAGTGCAGTATGCACATTGATGGCAGGGCACATGGCCCATGGACTAATAATACCACCTGCCAGTTGCATATGCGTGCATTTAAAGATGGCGATACTATTGTAGTAGAACCATGGCGCAGCAAGGCTTTTCCGGTGATTAAAGATTTAGTAGTAGACCGCAGTTCGTTTGACAGGGTGATGCAGGCTGGTGGCTTTATTTCGGTAAATACCGGTAATGCAGTAGATGCAAATGCTTTACCGATAGATAAAAAAGATGCTGATAATTCATTTATGGCTGCATCATGTATTGGTTGCGGCGCATGTGTAGCAACCTGTGTAAACAGCAGCGCCATGTTATTTGTAAGTGCCAAAGTTTCTCAACTGGCATTGTTGCCACAGGGTGCACCTGAAAGAGAATCAAGGGTTTTAAATATGGTGGCACAAATGGATAAGGAAGGATTTGGAAACTGTACCAATACCTATGCATGTGAAGCAGAATGTCCCAAAGGAATTTCTGTATCCAATATAGCAAGGATGAACAGGGAATTTCTTAGTGCCGGGTTGAGTAATGAAGATTAATAGTTATTTTAAATTATGATATAAATACCTTCTGGTGGCAGAAGGTATTTTTTTTGCAGCTTTATCTGTAAAAACGGGGTCTTGAATAATAGTGCTAATTTTAATACGTTATCATTCATAAAAACGCTTTTGAACAAAAAAAGGATATATGTTTCATTGTTGTGCCTGCTGTTGATGCAGGTATTGCATTCGCAAAATAATCCTGCTCCTTTATCCAACCTGCGAAAAAAAATCATTTCTACCTTACCGGCATTTATTATTCTTGATACGCTCAGTATTGCCCCCAACACTTTTACTATTGATAACATATCATCATCTACCTATGTGATTGATGAAGTAAATGCAAAACTTACCTGGCTGCAAAAACCTGTGGCAGAGTATGTATTTATAAGCTATCGTGTATTTCCGTTTAAATTAAATGCAGTAACACGCAGGTATAATTATGATAGCATAAGGAATAATTTTTTGGCAGAAAAACCTATCACAATAAGAAACAGCAGTAAGCAGGCCAATCCCTTTATGGACTTTGGAGGTTTGCAATCGGAAGGTAGTTTTGGAAGGGCGATTTCATTTGGTAATAACCAGGATGCAGTTGTAAACAGCAGTATGAACCTTCAATTGAATGGTTTTATTGGAGATAGCCTGGAATTGACAGCCGCCATCACAGATAATAATCTCCCCATTCAACCGGATGGAAATACACAGGACCTGAGAGATTTTGACCGTATTTACCTGCAGGTAAAAAAGAAAAAATGGCAGGCAAATTTTGGAGATATTGATATCAGGCAGAGTAAGAATTATTTTCTTAATTTTTATAAACGCCTGCAGGGGGTTTCATTTATCACTGATCACAACATTGGCAAAAATATTCAAAACTCTGTGCTGGCAAGTGGCGCCATTGCCAAAGGAAAATTTAACCGCAACATTCTTGTTGCATTGGAAGGTAACCAGGGACCCTATCGTCTGCAGGGCGCCAACAACGAATTATATTTTATCATTCTTGCCAACACCGAAAGGGTTTTTATAGATGGCATATTATTAAAAAGAGGTGAAGACCAGGATTATGTGATTAATTACAATACTGCAGAAATTACGTTTACCCCTAAGCGTATGATAACAAAAGACAGCAGGATACAGGTAGAGTTTGAATACAGTGACCGCAATTTTTTAAACTCACAAATTTATGTGAGCGATGAAATGCAGGCTGGAAAAAAATTATCCATTAACCTCGGCGCTTATTCCAATATGGATGCAAAAAACTCTTCCATAGACCAGGTGCTGAATACAAATCAAAAACAACTCCTGGCAGATTTAGGAGATAGTATTACAAAAGCATATGATCAAAACGCAGTGAGAGATACATTTTCCATAGGAAAAATTTTGTATAAAAAAGTTGATACTCTCTATAACCTAACTCAACAGGATTCTATTTTTATACAATCCAATGACCCGGGCCTTGTTTTATACAACCTGTCATTTTCTTATTTAGGCCCCGGCAAGGGTAACTACCGGCAATTGTTAAACGCTGCCAATGGCCGGGTGTTTGAATGGG
>JBBRFX010000141.1:0-10440 GCA_038241275.1 Chitinophagales bacterium | reverse complement strand
GAAGAAAATCACCAGACCTTTGATGGGTTTTGGGAGAAAATGAAAAAAGAGATTTTGTCCAAACAGGAGAATTGAAGAGATATAGGATTTATGATGGTTGATTTATGATATGGGGGATGTAGGATTTTGGATGTATGATTTATGTTATAGGAGATGTAGGATTTTTGATTTATGATTTATGATATGGGGGATGTAAGATTTTTGATGTATGATTTATGATATGGCGATGTAAGATTTTTGATGGATTTATGATATGAGGGATGTAGGATTTTTGATGTATTTATGATATAAAGAAGCTTCATTATTTTTGGTAATGTCATAACAGGAGAAAATTAAATTTGAAATAGGATTTTTGATTTATGATTTATGATATAAAGAAGCGTCATTACTTTTGGTTATGTCATAAAGTAATAAAATCATACATCACACATCATAAATCATACATCATACATCACACATCACACATCATACATCACACATCATACATCATCCATCACACATCATAAATCATACATCACACATCATAAATCAAAAATCTTACCCTATAAATCAAAAATACTATTTTTGCCCCCTATGGCAAAAGCGGCTGGAGATACCCCTTTAATGTTACAACACAATGCTATCAAGGCTAAATACCCTGATGCGATCTTATTGTTTAGGGTAGGTGATTTTTACGAAACATTCGGGCAGGATGCCATTACTACTGCGGGTGTTTTGGGTATTACTTTAACCAAAAGAAATAATGGTAACCCGGATGCTTCCGAACTGGCAGGTTTTCCTTACCATGCACTGGATACTTATTTGCACAAACTGGTAAAAGCAGGATATCGTGTTGCTATCTGCGATCAACTGGAAGATCCCAAAATGGCCAAGGGAATTGTAAAGCGGGGCGTTACGGAACTGGTAACACCCGGTGTGGCTACAAGCGACAAATTACTGGAGCATAACAGCAATAATTTTTTGGCTGCCCTTCATATTAATGATGATAAAATTGGGGTAGCTTTTTTAGATATCAGTACCGGCGAATTTTTTATTGCCGAAGGCGATAAGGAATACACCGATAAATTATTGCAAAGCCTTCAACCTGCCGAAGTCATTTTTCAGCGAAACAAAACAAAATTATTTAAAGAATATTTTGGCAACAGCTTTTTTACCTACACACTGGATGAATGGATTTTTTCGGAAGTATATGCGCAGGAAAGCCTGCTGAAACATTTTGGCACCCATAGCCTCAAAGGTTTTGGTGTAGAAGGACTCACAGAAGGTATCATTGCATCTGGTGCCATACTGCATTATTTAAAAGATACAGAACATCCCAACCTGCAGCACATTACTTCTTTGCAAAGAATAAATAAAGACGATCATTTATGGATGGATCGTTTTACCATACGTAACCTGGAACTGATCAGCGAAAACAACAGTTTATTAAAAACCATCAACAACACCGTTTCTCCCATGGGTGCCCGCCTGCTTAAACGCTGGATGCTGATGCCACTGAATGATATCATTCGCATCAATGAAAGGCTGGACACCGTTGAATACCTGATAAAAGAAACAGATACCCGAAATAAAATTTGCCAGCACATTAAACAAGCCGGCGATGTAGAAAGACTGGCCAGCAAGGTTCCTTTAAAAAAAATAAATCCAAGAGAAGTTTTGCAGGTGGCCAAAGGTTTGCAACAAACCGAAGCCATCAAAACCATCTGCCTTGCATCAAACAGTGAATACCTTAAACGCCTGGGCGATTCATTAAACCCCTGCTTTTATATTTTAGAAAAAATATTAAAGGAGATTAATGAAAATCCACCGGCTATGATTAACAAAGGCGGCCTGATAGCTACCGGCATTCATGCAGAGCTGGATGAACTGAGAGCCATTGCCAGCGGTGGAAAAAATTATTTACTGGAGCTTCAGCAAAAAGAAGCAACGCTCACTGGTATCTCTTCTTTAAAAATCAGTTTCAACAATGTGTTTGGCTATTACCTGGAAGTAACCAACCTGCATAAATCCAAAGTGCCGGAAACATGGATACGCAAACAAACCCTTGCCAATGCAGAGCGATACATAACACCGGAATTAAAAGTGTATGAAGAAAAAATTGTTGGTGCAGAAGATAAAATATTGCAAATAGAACAACGTCTTTTTCAGGAACTGCTGAATGAACTGCAGGATTACATTGCCCCCATGCAGGTAAACGGGCATGTAATGGCCGTGCTGGATAACTTAAGTTGTTTTGCCAATAATGCCCTGCATTTTCAATACAAAAAACCATTGTTGCATGAGGGTGATGAACTGGAATTAAAAGACAGCCGTCACCCGGTGATAGAAAGAAATTTACCACCCGGCGAAACTTATATCAGCAATGATATTACACTGGATGCCCATAACCAGCAACTCATTATTTTAACCGGGCCAAACATGAGTGGTAAAAGTGCTATCCTCCGGCAAACGGCTCTCATCACATTGCTGGCACATATGGGAAGTTTTGTTCCTGCAAGTGCAGCAAAAATTCCATTGACCGATAAAATATTTACAAGAGTTGGTGCATCGGATAACCTGAGTGGTGGCGAAAGTACATTTATGGTGGAGATGAATGAAACTGCCAGCATCATCAATAATATCAGCAGCCGTAGTTTGATTTTGCTTGATGAAATTGGCCGCGGCACTTCTACCTATGATGGTATTTCCATTGCATGGAGTATTGCAGAATACATTCATCAATCGCCGCACAAACCCAAAACATTGTTTGCCACCCACTATCATGAACTGAACGAATTGGAAAACAAATTTGACCGCATCAAAAATTATCATATCACTAATAAAGAAGTAGGCAATAAAGTAATTTTTCTGCGAAAGCTGGCGCCGGGTGGCAGCACACATAGCTTTGGTATTCATGTGGCACGCATGGCGGGTATGCCTGCATCACTTATTGACAGGGCCAATGAAGTGCTGGTGCAGTTGGAGGATACTCGTCAGGCCACTTCAAGTGGCCAGACGAGTAGTGGCCAGACGAGTAGTGGCCAGACCATTAGCCAAAAAGTAAAAGAACTCACCCTCCCCAAAATGCAGCTCAGCATATTTGATGCACATTCTGCCACTTTTGAAGAAATAAGAAAAGTACTGGAAGCAACCGATATCAACCGGCTTACACCGGTAGAGGCTTTATTAAAATTACAGGAGATAAAAAATAAAATTCAATAAACATTATATGAACGGCATGCAGCATTAAGCATGTAAAAACCATCTTTGTTTATCTTTGCCCCGGTATGAAAAAAATATTAAGTCTTCTTTTACTGGTAACAATGTTTTGGCAAACTAAAACGTTTGCACAACCCTGTAGTCTTCCCGGAATGACCCCATCCAGCGCCATTCCTGTTTGTGGCACTTCGGTATTTCGCCAAAGCCAGGTAACAGATTGCACGGGACCTAACATTGCTGCAACAGGTTGCAGTATTGGTGTAACCTCCAATAAATCTTTCTGGTACAAATTCACCTGTTTCCAAACGGGCACTTTAGGTTTTTTAATAAGAGGTATTTCCAATACCGATGACTATGACTGGTCGCTGCTGGATATTACGGGCCGCAACCCAAATGAGGTTTTCACCAATAGTGCTTTACAGGTTTCTTTAAATGTATATGGCACTTCCGGAAATGGCGCAGGTGCTCCATTTCCCAATTCCCCTACAGGTTGCACTCCCACAGGCGCAGGAGATGTTCATTGCGAAGGAGATGCGGCAGGTAATTCGCCGTTTAACCGCATGCCTACGATAACTGTTGGTCGTGATTATTTATTAATGGTTACCAACTGGACCACGGGCAGCACACAGGGCTACGACCTTTCTTTTACCGGTGGCACTGCCAGCATTACCGATCCCCTGGAACCACATCTTAGTACTGCTTCTGCTGCCTGTGATGGCACCACGATCAGGATAAAAACCAATAAAAAAATGAAGTGCAACAGCCTTGCAGCCAATGGCAGTGATTTTACCATCAACAGCGCTACTACCAGCATCATTGCTGCATCTGGCTTTGGCTGCAGCAATGGTTTTGATATGGACTCTGTTTTACTCACCTTAAATAATCCAATTGCACCCGGCAATTATACCATTACTATGGGCAATGGTGCCGATGGCAATACCTTAAGGGATAACTGCGACAGATTGATTCCGGTTGGAGAAAATATTCCGCTTACTGTATTTCCATTAATACCCACTCCTATGGACAGTCTTACTAAAATTGGCTGTGCACCTGCTACACTTCAACTGGTTTTTAAAAAACCAATGCTATGCAGTTCTATTGCCGCCAACGGAAGCGATTTTATTATTACCGGACCGGCTGCTGTTACCGTAACAGGAGCCACAGGAACTTGTACCAACGGATTAAGCTCCACCATTGCTGTGCAATTATCTGCGCCTTTACAGTTGGGAGGCACTTACACTATACGACTGCAAAACGGTTCTGATGGCAATACCATTTTTGATGAATGCGGGCAACAAACACCTGCAGGATCTGCTATTTCATTTTTGGTAAGTGATACCGTGAATGCAAATTTTACTTATAATATTCTTTATGGTTGCCAGCGCAATTCTGTTCAATACAATCATAATGGCCAGAACGGGGTTAACAGTTGGTTATGGAATTTCGATAATACTACTACAAGCCCTTTGCAAAACCCACTCATTACTTACAGAGATTTTCGTGAAAAAAATACAACCCTTATTGTTTCTAATGGCGTGTGCAGGGATACCGCTGCTGCTACCCTCTTCTTTGATAATTTATTGATTGCTGCATTTGAAGGACCGGAGTTTGCCTGCCCCAACGACCCTTCTGTTTTCCTGGATAAAAGTGAAGGTAATATCACAAGCTGGAACTGGGTATTTGGCAATGGCCGCAACAGTACATTGCAAAATCCACTGCCGCAAACCTATCCTGTTCCTGCTACAACAAGAAACGAAACCGTGCGGCTTATTATCCGTAACAGTTATGGCTGTGCTGATACCGCTACGCAATTAATTAAAGTAGTAAACAACTGTTACATTGCTGTACCATCTGCGTTTACACCTAACAATGATGGACTGAATGATTACCTATATCCATTAAATGCATACAAAGCAAGAGACCTTAGTTTTAGTGTGTACAACCGTTTTGGTCAGCGTTTATTTTTTACACAAAACTGGACAATTAAATGGGATGGAACTTTTAAAGGCCAGGGCGCAGACCCCGGTACTTATGTATGGGTATTAACTTATACCAACACAGATACCAATCTTAAAATAGCACAAAAGGGAACGACGATTTTGATTCGATAAGGTTTAAGAGGTTCAATGTTCAAAGGTTCAACGTTTAAGGGTTTAACGTTTAAGGGTTTAACGTTTTTTAAACTTGTTATTTTATTTAAAGCCTTCAAAGGTTTCACCTTTCACCTTTCACCTTTCACCTTTCACCTTTCACTTTTCTTACATTTGCAATTCAAAATTTTCGATTATGCAACACAAGCCTGTTTATTACGGAGCATACCTTCAGTTAGATAAAATAATTGATGCACAACAACCTGAGAGTTTTAAAGAAGGTAAAGAACCGGCGCATGATGAAATGTTGTTCATCATCATTCACCAGGCATATGAGTTGTGGTTTAAGCAAATATTATTTGAAGTAAACTCGGTGATTGAAATACTTAACAGGCCGCAGTTGAATGACAACTCACCCGAGATGCAGGTAGTGGTACACCGCATGCAAAGAATCGTTACTATTTTAAAAGTACTGGTTCAGCAAATAGATATTTTAGAAACGATGACGCCACTGGACTTTTTGGATTTCCGGGACATGCTTCGCCCGGCATCCGGTTTTCAAAGCTGGCAGTTTAAAATACTGGAAGCCAAACTGGGTTTAAAATTTGAAAGCAGGCACGGACAGGAATATTATATTTCTCAATTGCAGCAAAAAGAAATTGACATCATAAAAAGTGCAGAAGATGGTTTTTCTGTTATTGAATTGGTAAACAAATGGCTGCAACGTATGCCTTTTGCAGAAGATGAAAAATACTGGAACAGTCAAACATTCTGGACCGGCTACGAAGCCGTATATACCAACAGCCTTGCAGAGGCTGAAAAAAATAATCTTGTAAACTTTAAAAAAATATTTTTTACCGACAAAGAAAATACGGAAAGATTATTAAGCCCAAAAGCCTGCCGCTCGGCATTGTTCATTATGCTCTATCGTGGTTATCCAATGCTGGAATTACCTTTTCAATTGCTGGATACTTTGCTGGAAATAGACAACCAACTGGGCAACTGGCGATACCGCCACATCAATATGGTGCGCCGCATGATTGGCACCCGCATAGGCACAGGCGGCAGTACCGGGGCCGGTTACCTGCAGGGTGCTATGGACAAACATTATATTTTTAAAGAGATTTCGCAGTTGAATAGTTTTTTAATAGACAGGAGGAAACTACCTACGCTACCAAAAGAGTTGGTAGAGGAACTGGGATACAGGGTGAGTTCATAATTTTTTTACACCAGCTCTTTCGGTTGAGCTACTATCTTATCAACTTCTTCTTTAATATTGTGTTTGCTAAAACTAACCCTCACCGTTACCTGGTTAGGGTTGTTGTTGATGGCAGGTCCCACATACTCTGATCGGCTACGGAAGGGCAGGCGATGGAACAAATATTATTGATGTCCTTGTTGAAGAATATTATTTTTTCCTATGCAGGAATTCACATTCTCCCAAACAAGGCTGTCAAATAGCAAAGGCCGTGATCCCGTATGCTTTCGGACTTCAAAGCATATCCCCTTGCATCATACGTTATCCTGATCGTTGTCTAATTTTTCAATTTCCTTCTTCATTTCATCTATTAATTGCTGTTCGGTGGGTAGGTACAATTGGTATTTACTGGCAATGATATTTTTGCTGTTTTCGGGCAAAGTAATTTTTACAACGGCATCGTTCTTATCGGCGCATAATAAAATACCGATAGTGGAGTTTTCAAAATCCTGCTTTTCAAAACGGTCGTAGTAGTTCACATACATCTGCAATTGCCCAATATCCTGATGGGTTAACTTAGCAGATTTAATTTCGATAACGACAAAGCATTGCAGCAACCTGTTGTAAAAAACAAGGTCAATAGAAAATTCATCGCCATCAATGTGTATGCGTTTTTGCCTTGCCACAAAAGAAAAGCCGTTGCCTATCTCCAGCAAAAAATCCTTTAGGTGGGTAATGATGGCCGCTTCTAAATCTTTCTCGTAATAAGCAGCTTCTCTTTTTAAGTCAAGGAACTCTAATACCATCGGGTCTTTGATGATCTCTTTGGCATCGGATGGTAGTTTTTCATCTCTTGCCACGGCCAGCACATCTTTTATCGCATTGCTCATTAAAAGCCTCTCAAAAAGCTTGCTGTTCACCTGCCGTTCCAGTTGCCTTGCCGTCCAGTTATTTTTTGCGGCTTCGACTATATAAAACTCCCTTTTATCCTGGTTGTCAATACGTATGAGCGTACGGTAATGTGTCCAACTGAATTGTGAACGCAGTGCGTTCACAATTGGAAAGCTGCGGTAAAACTGGCGAAATAAGTTTAGCTGTCGGTAAGAAAAGCCGCTGCCAAACTGTGGTTGTAACGCTTCTGCCAATGATTTAATAAGAAACTCGCCATAGCCAGCCCGCTCTTTTCCTTCCTGTTCCTCTTCTAAAATCACTTTGCCTATTTGCCAATACATCAGCACCCTTTCGGTATCTACCGAACGGATGGCCCTGTCTTTTGCCGTGGCAATAATGGCCTGTATTTGCTGTATGAATTCTTTTTTTAACTGCACTTATGTACTTTGATCGTATTGGAAAATATTTTCGGCAAGCCTTTTACAAAAGGCACTGTTTGCCACTTACAAAAATATTGCTCAAAGGCCTATGCAGCCACCAACTTCTATACATCAGTTCCGGGTTTCAACTACACCAGCTCTTTCAACATCTCCACCACCCTATCCACTTCTTCTTTAGTATTGTGTTTGCTAAAACTAAACCTCACCGTTACCTGGTTGGGGTTGTTGTTGATGGCACGGATCACATGGCTGCCCTGGTCGGCACCACTGGTGCAGGCGCTGCCGCCACTTGCACATATGTTGTGAATATCCATATTAAACAGGATCATTTCAGATTTTTCTGTTTTAGGAAAACTGGCACTGAGCACTGTGTACAAACTGCTGCCCAAAACATCGCCATTAAAAGCCACACCGGGGATGTGTTTCTTTAATTGCCCGTGCATATAATATTTAAGCGTACCAATAAATGCACTGTCTGTTTCGTGGTTTTGTGTAGCAATTTCCAGTGCCCTGGCAAAACCTACGATGCCATAAATATTTTCGGTGCCGGCACGCATGTTGCGCTCCTGCCCGCCGCCATGTACAAATGGTTTGATGCGCACATTTTCATTGATGTATAAAATGCCTACACCTTTGGGACCATGAAATTTATGAGCAGCACCTGTTATAAAATGAACCGGCGTATTTCTAAGATCAAAAGGAAAATGCCCTACGGTTTGCACCGTATCGCTGTGAAAAATGGCGTTGTATAATTTGCACAATTCGCCCACTGCATGTATATCCAGTATATTACCAATTTCATTATTTGCATGCATCAGTGTAACCAGTGTTTTTTCTTCTGATGCTGCCAGTAGTTTTTCCAGGTCCTCTAAATCTACATGGCCATTTGGCAGCAGTTTTACATAACTCACTTTTACCAGGTCCATATTATCAAGGTGGGTAACGGTATGCGAAACTGCATGATGTTCTATGACAGATGTAATGATATGCCTGCAACCCAAATCCCTTACAGATGCCTGGATAGCTGTATTGCTGCTTTCGGTACCACCACTGGTAAAAAATATTTCTGCAGGATGTGCATTTAAAATTTTAGCCACACTCTTGCGGGCCATTTCTATAGCTATCCGGGTTTCACGACCATAAGAATAAATAGAAGATGGGTTGCCAAATTTTTCAGTAAGAAAAGGCATCATGGTTTCCAGCACTAGCGTGTCAAGTGCGGTTGTGGCGGCGTTGTCGAAGTATATGCGTGCCCCAACCCCTAAAGGGGCTTTTTGGCCTTCATGCTCCTGCAAATTCTTTTTACTATGCATATTTCTGATTATTGATTATTTAATCTATCCCAGTTTGTTCAGTTTGTTCGAAACGCAGCATTTAATGACGTAACTATTTTGAATATTTAAATACAGCATGTTGTTTCACCCTCAGTTCCCCTTCAGGGGCGGAGGGGCTCTTTACATCACTTCCTTAATATCCTTCATCAACCGCAGTGCAATATTAGCTGCAGTGGTTTCAAAATTACTTTCGGCATAAATACGGATGATGGGTTCTGTATTACTGGTTCTTAAATGCACCCAGTCATTATCAAATTCAATCTTTAGTCCGTCTATTTCATTTACAGGATTATGATGGTACTTGCCTTTAATTTTTTCAAAAACTGTTTTTACATCCACCCCTTTTTCCAACGCAATTTTGTTTTTGCTGATAAAATAATCAGGATAGGTATTTCTTAATTGCTTGATGCTTTTTTTGCTATTGGCCAATTGAGACAAAAACAATGCAATACCAATAAGTGCATCTCTTCCATAATGAAGATCAGGCACAATAATACCTCCGTTTCCTTCGCCGCCAATCACTGCATTTACTTCCTTCATTTTATGCACCACATTTACTTCTCCCACAGCGCTTGCAAAATATACTCCTCCCTGCTTTTCGGTTACATCTTTTAAAGCTTTGGTAGAAGAAAGGTTGCTAACGGTATTGCCCTTTTGTTTGCTCAGTATATAATCTGCAACAGCAACCAAAGTATATTCTTCACCAAACATGGTTCCATCTTCACATACAAAACAAAGCCTGTCCACATCCGGGTCTACGGCAATGCCCAGTGATGCTTTTTGCTTTACCACTTCCTGGCTCAACTGTGAAAGATTTTCGGGTAAAGGCTCAGGATTATGGGCAAATTTTCCATTCACTTCAGCATTTAAAACCGTTATATTTTTTACACCCAATGCATTTAACAAGGCAGGTACTGCTGTAGCGCCTGTACTGTTAACGGCATCTACTACAATCGAAAATCCTGCTGCAGCAATGGCTTCGGCATCTACCCACTTATACTTTAAAATGGCTTTAATATGTTCATCCAGCATGGTAGTATCTTCTACACAGGTACCCAGGTTATCTACAGCAGCAAAACTAAAAGCTTCCTTTTCTGCCAGTTCCAAAATCAGTTGTCCTTCTTCGCTGCTGATAAATTCTCCATTGCTATTCAACAATTTTAAGGCATTCCATTCTTTGGGATTGTGGCTGGCAGTTAATATAATTCCTCCATCTGCCTTTAAAAAAACAACTGCCATTTCCACAGTGGGTGTAGTGCTCAGGTCAAGATCAATTACATCAATACCCA
>JBBRFX010000140.1:0-10441 GCA_038241275.1 Chitinophagales bacterium | reverse complement strand
CTCGTTTCTCGTTTCTCGTTTCTCGTTTCTCGTTTCTCGTTTCTCGTTTCTCGTTTCTCGTTTCTCGTTTCTCGTTTCTCGTTTCTCGTTTCTCGTTGCTCGTTGCTCGTTGCTCGTTTCTCGTTTCTCGTTGCTTGTTTTAAACGTAGTACTGATTCTTATCATTCTTTTAAACAGGGAGCATTTTTTTTATTCTTCAATTCCTTACAACCCCAACGAGAAACCAGAAACGAGAAACTTTCTTTATGGCACATTTACCGTTTTTAAAATTTCATCAATTATTTCCAACACATTTACATTTTCGGCTTCTGCTTCGTAGGTTAAACCAATACGATGACGCAAAACATCCTTGCAAATACTTCTAATATCTTCCGGAATTACATAACCCCTTTTATTTAAAAATGCATAAGCTTTTGCCGCCAGGGCCAGGTTAATACTTGCCCTTGGTGATCCTCCAAAACCAATCAATGGTTTTAATTTAGACAAATTATAATTTTCAGGAAAACGGGTGGCAAAAACAATATCCAGGATATAGTTCTCTACTTTTTCATCGATGTAAACCTGTCTTACCAGTTCTTTGGCAGTTAGTATTTCTGCAGTAGATGCAACAGGATAAATAATGGGCGCCACTAAACCAAGTGTATTTTGACGAATGATCATTTGCTCCTCCGATTTGGTAGGATAAGTAACCACCACTTTTAGCATAAACCTGTCTACCTGTGCTTCTGGCAAAGGATAAGTACCTTCCTGCTCAATGGGGTTTTGCGTAGCCAATACTAAAAAAGGCTCCTGCAATTTATAGCTGGTATCCCCTATCGTTACCTGTCGTTCCTGCATGGCTTCCAGCAATGCACTCTGTACTTTTGCAGGAGCCCTGTTTATTTCATCTGCCAAAATAAAATTGGAAAAGATGGGGCCTTTTCTAACAAAAAACTCATTTTTAGACTGGTTGTAAATCATGGTACCTACCACATCTGCCGGCAACAAATCGGGTGTAAACTGTATACGGCTAAAATCGGCATGAATAGATTGTGCCAGCGATTTAATAGCGAGGGTTTTTGCAAGCCCGGGTACACCTTCCAGCAATATATGTCCATTACTGAGCAACCCTATCATTAGTCGCTCTATCATGGTTTGCTGTCCTACGATTACTTTGCTAAGTTCATCGTTAATTCTGGTAATAAAGCCGGCTGCATGACTGATCTTTTCATTCAACAAGCGAATGTCTTCTGCTGTTTGTAGCATATTTTATCGGATAATTTATTAGTTGTGCAAAATACTGATTGAAAGTAAACAAAAATGCTGCCACGAAAGCTAATGCTACAATGGTATGTTAATTTACCTGAAACACCGTCCATGGAGCATAGTTGATGAACCAGCAACATGGTCTATAACTCAACTCAAATACTTTCCCACAATCGGTACCCTTCGTCCCACCCCAAATGCTTTGGGTGATACCCTGATAATGGGACAAAACTGGTTTCGCTTATATTCATTTACGTTTACCATTTTTAAAACCCTATCCACCAATGCAGCATCAAAACCGGCTGCTTTAATCTCATCCGGCCCCTTACTGTTTTCTATATACTGGTATAATAATTTATCCAGCACTTCATACTCTGGCAGGCTGTCGCTGTCTTTTTGACCCGGCCTCAACTCTGCACTTGGTGGTTTTGTAATAATATTTTGAGGAATGATTTCAACATCACGGTTTATATATTTTGCCAATTCATACACCTGCAGTTTATAACAATCACCCAGCACTCCAAGTCCGCCGGCCATATCACCATATAAAGTTCCGTACCCTGTAGCCAGTTCACTTTTATTGGAAGTATTTAGCAGTATGTATCCAAACTTATTGGCAATGGCCATCAACAAATTCCCCCTGGTACGGCTTTGAATATTTTCTTCGGCTACACTAAAGGGTAAGTCTCCAAAAACAGGTTCCAGTTCATTTAAAAAACTATTGTAAATATTTTTTATTGGAATAATATGGTAGGGGTTGTTTAATTTTTTACTCAATTGTTCTGCATCACTTACAGAATGATCGCTGGAATATTCCGACGGCATCAGTACTGCTTTTACGTTATCGCTGCCAAGGGCATTGCAGGCCAGGGCTAGTGTTACAGCACTGTCTATTCCGCCGCTACTACCCAGGATGGCTTTTGTAAAACCCATTTTAAAAAAATAATCCTTAATGCCCAACACCAAAGCATCATACACCTGCTCAATATTCAGGGATGCTTCTAAATTGCCGGGATTCATTTCTACATCTGGCAATAATTTTGCAGGCTCCAAAATGGTTCCTTCAATGGTGCCATCATCATTCAATATAAAAGCTTTTCCATCTTCTTTAAAACTATTTAATTTGCCAAAGAGGTTGGCATTTTTATCAAACACCAAAGAAGTGCCATCAAAAACGATTTCGGTTTGGCTACCCACAGCATTGCAATAAAACATGGGTATGCCATACTTCAACACATTTGATTTTACGGTGGCCTGCCTGTCTGCATCATGCGTATAATCAAATGGCGATGCAGATAAATTAATCATAACATCAGGCCCGGAACTCATCAGGATATCCATTGGGCAATAACGATACAAAGGATTACTGCCAAGGTTCCAGATATCTTCACAAATAGTGATAGCCAGTTTTTTTCCTTTAAACTCCACCACGTTCCAATCATTGGCAGGTTCAAAATAACGGTTTTCATCAAACACATCATAAGTGGGCAGGCAGGTTTTATAAATCACCTGTTTAATATCCTTGTCTTCTAAAAAGAAAGCGGCGTTAAACAGATCTTTGCCTTCGGCCACTGTATTGCGATGTGGAGCTCCAACCAATACCGCAATGCCGTCTGCATGGTTTTTAATTATATCAATTGCATGATAACACTGATCTATAAAATTTTTGAAGTACAAAAAATCCCTTGGGGGATATCCACAAATACTTAACTCACTAAATACAACTAAGTCTGAGCCCTGCTTTTTTGCCTCCTTAATGGCATCAATAATTTTTTGAGTATTGCTTTCAAAATTCCCGATGTGATAATTCTGCTGAGCTAAAAATATTTTCATAAACCTATATGCTTAATGATCTTAACTTTATGTTTGTATGAATCGTAAAGTTAAAACTTTCAATAGCATAAAAAGTATGAGATTTATTTTTGGAGTAATAATTATCTGTTATGTTTTTTCAGGATGTAAAAACTTAAATAAAACGCCGGATGTAGCGGATATAAAAATTGAACTGAGTACCCAGCGTTTTGAGAAAGAATTTTTTGAGTTAGATAGTTTACAGTTTCAGATGCAATTGGATAAACTGATAGCCAGATATCCATCCTTTGGAGAAAATTTTATTTCCACTATTTTAAATACAGATTCCAAATGGCCGGCAGATTCGGCTATAGCTTATTTGAAAAATTTTATCAGCGCTTATCGCCCTGTGTATGATGCCTCTAAAAAGGTATTTGCCGATTTCTCTCCTTACGAAAAGCAATTAAAAAAAAGCCTTCAGTACCTGCGCTATTATTTTCCTAAATATCCCGCACCTAATAAAGTGATCACTTATATTGGCCCCATGGATGGTTATGGGGATATCCTGGATGTAGATGCGTTTATTGTGGGATTGCATCAACATCTTGGCAAAAATTTTTCGATGTACAAATCTCCATTGGTAAGAGATACTTACCCTGAATATATCAGTAACCGGTTTGAGCCGGATTATATTGCTATCAACTGTATGAAAAATATTGTTTCAGATTTGTATCCCGAAAAAATAGAAGATAAAACCCTGGTGATACAGATGGTGGAAAAAGGCAAACGATTGTATCTTTTGCAGAAGCTGGTACCTTTTGCAAAAGATTACCAGTTGATTGGATATACTGAAAAACAGTTTTTGGAAAGTAAACAAAGAGAAGCCATTATCTGGGATCTTTTTGTGCAAAACAGTTTGCTGCAATCCATCGATAATAGCATCATCAAAAATTATATTGGCGAAGGACCTAAAACACCGGAGTTAGGTGAAGCATCCCCGGGCAATATCGGCTCCTTTAGCGGATGGCAGATTGTAAAAAAGTACATGGATAAGTTTCCTGAAACATCACTGGAAACAATGATGAATACTGATGCTGAAACTATTTTTCAGAATGCTAAATACAAACCCTAAGAATTAAGCGGCTACCTGTGATTGATGTTGCTGCGCCTGTAAAAAAGCAGCAGAAGGTTTTTCTCCCAGGTGTTTCATTGTTCTGAAATGCGAAGCCAAAGCTGCGCCCATGGTATCATAATAATTATAGGGCATATTAAATTCTTTGCATTTTGCCTGCAATATTTTACTGATAGCGGGGTAATGTACATGACTCACCCTGGGAAACAAATGATGCTCTACCTGGAAGTTAAGGCCACCAACAAACCATGATATCAATTTATTATCCATTGCAAAATTAGACGTTGTTTTTAACTGATGTTCTGCCCAGGCTGTTTCAACATGTTTGGTAGTATCTAATGGTATATGCTCAAATTCTGTATTCTCCAATACATGCGCCAATTGAAATACAAGTGAAAGTGTAAGTCCCATGGCAACATTCATTGCCATAAAACCTGCCAGCCATCCCAGCCATCCCCACACATAAACCGGAATTGCTACAAAAATTGTAGCATACCAAATTTTAGTTGCCCAAAAAACAATATGGTTTTTTGTACTTAGTTTCCAGGCTTCTGTTGTATAAATTTTTCTGCTGAAATATTTTGTAAAATCCATGAATACTATCCAGAAGATAGATGATAAGGAATATACTGGTAATAGGTAAAGGTGCTGCACTTTATGGGCAGGAACCCATTTTTGGGTTTCACACTGGCGAATGATGGGGCTCTTGGCGATATCATCATCAATGCCATCTACATTGGTATAAGTATGGTGAATAATGTTATGTTTTTGTTTCCAAAAATAGGCACTGGCACCAAGTGCATTTGCAGAAAGACCTAAAAAATCATTTAAAGTGGTATTGCCGCTATAGCTTCCATGATTGGCATCATGCATTACACTAAACCCAATGCTGGCAGCCAAAAAACCAAATACCATGGCTAGTAATAAAGCTGGCAAAACAGCAATTTCTGCAAACATTACCAGGCAATAAACTCCTACCGCAGCACTGATAAGAATAATTGTTTTTGAAAACAATCTCCAGTCACCTGTTTTTTTTATATTGTTTTGAGTAAAATACTGATCAACACTTTCTTTAAGGCTTTGGTAGAAAGCATTGTTTTTGTTGTTGAAGATGATTTTTGACATATGGAATTATTGCTGATTATAAACGATTTTCATAAATATTTCTGACCTGGGCAATATAGCTAAATTATCTATATAAATGAGGAATATTATAGCCTAAATGGCTTAGATAACAGAAAAGCTTGTTAATTCATTTTAAATGGCACCTGCATTTCAAAAGCCGGAATAGCAACTCTAAAATTTTTATGAGTATGAAGATTTTCCATGAGGTAAGTGCCGTGCATTCTTCCAATTTCGCTTTTCAGGTTGCAACCACTCATGTATTGGTATTGCTCCGCAGGTGCAATTTGGGGCTGTATTCCCACTACTCCCTCGCCCTCAACTTCTTTCATACTACCGTTACTGTCAAAAATATGCCAGTGGCGGGAGAGTAATTTTACAGGAAAGTTGTTATTATTCTCTATGGTAATTCTATATGCAAACATAAATTCACTGTTCACCGGATTGCTGAACTCCGGCTGATAAAATGATTCTACACTTATTTTAACTCCCCCGGATATTTTACTTGTCATGCGATGTGTATTTATTCTAAGTTAATCTTTTTTTACAATGGCAGGGCTTTACAAATTATCCTATTTTCTTTGCCAGTTTAAAATCATGCTTCAAAAGCCATACAAGTACTTTGTCCCGGTTATCGCCCTGTACCAATATTTCTCCATCTTTTACAGAACCACCGGTACCGCAAAAGGATTTTAATTTTTTCCCTAAATATTCTGCATCTGCTACCGTGCCGGTAAATCCTTCTATCAATGTAACAGCTTTTCCGGCTCTATGTTTAGTTTCCAGTTTTATTTTTAATTTTTGAAGCTGTGGTGCCGGGGTAGATTGCTCCAGTTTCTCTCCTTCATATTTAAATGAAGCGTCCGTGGAATAAACAATGCCCATTGCTCCCGGTTTATTTTTTGACATGTTTTAATTATTTTTAAAGTGTGGCGGCTTTTAAACTAAGATCCAAACTCACAGCCTGGTGAATAATTGCACCGCTGGAAATATAGTCTACATCAGTGGCTGCATAACTTTCCAGGTTATCGTAATTAATGCCGCCACTTGCCTCTGTTTCATACCTGCCATTAATCATTTTTAGTGCTTCGCTTATTAAAGCCGGTTTAAAATTATCCAACATTATCCTGTCTACCTTTCCGGTTTGCATCACTATTTCTACATCATCCAGACTTCTTGTTTCTACTTCAATTTTTAACCCGGGCTTTTGTGTTTGCACATAAGCATATGCTTTGTCAATAGCATTCTTTATTCCCCCACAATAATCGATATGATTATCTTTTAGCATAATCATATCATATAGTCCAAACCTATGATTAACGGCACCGCCTATACGAACGGCTTCTTTTTCCAATACCCGGAAATTGGGAGTTGTTTTACGGGTATCCAGTAATTTCGTTTTATACTTTGCAAGTTTCTGCACATATTGATTTGTAAGTGTGGCAATTCCACTCATGCGTTGCATACAATTTAATACCAGGCGCTCACACTGCAAAATGGTATGCACCCTTGCTTTTACCTCAAATGCCTGTTCGCCAAATTGCATCCTTTCTCCATCTTTTTTTTGTGCAAAAAATTCAACTTCGGGTTCCATAAACCTAAATATCTTTTCTGCTATTTCCATTCCTGCCAGTATTCCTTCCTGTTTTATTTTAAGAACCGCTTTACCCCTTTCATTGCTATCTATTGTAGACAGTGTAGAATGATCGCCATCGCCTATATCTTCTAAAAGAGCATTTTTTATCAACAGGTTTATCTGAACTTCTTTATTCATGCATGCAAAGCTAAGTAAGGAAATCGTTTTTAGACATAAAAAAACTCCCTTTGGGGGAGCCGTAAATTATTTAAAAAATGTTTTATTCATTTTCCAGCCTTAGTTCCTGTAGGTATTGTTTATCTCCTCTCTGCTTCATAAATATAGTAGTACGGTAAGCGCCATTTTTTGTAACCAGTTTACCAATACAATACTGCGACCCTGCATTGTCGCCTTTATGAATCACCTGGAAACTTTTTACAGGATTGTTGTTAAAAAAGTCTCTTAGTATTACTTCTGCCTGGCTTTTACTATAACTATTGCTTTTTTCCGGCAATGTAATATCTACTGTATTATCAAAAAAACCGGCTATTTGAGCCGCATTGCCGCTTTTTAATGCAGTTATTACCTCTTCTATACCAGTAGGAGATCGAAAAGAAACCAGGGCGATAGAGGCAAATAAAATTGTAAAAAATTTTTTCATTTGATTGATTTTTTTAATAAACACTATTTGACTAAAAACGTGCCAATTAAAGCCAATATTGTTTGCACTAAGAATAATTTACCCATAATTTATCATTTAAGATTGAGCATAATATTCAAATAAGTAGCTTTACAGGATGAAAAGTAAGAAAGTTATTTTAGTTATCATGGATGGATGGGGTTTAGGAAAAATAAAAAGCAGTGATGCTATTCAAAATGCCCACGTTCCTTATGTAAGTTCTTTATACAGCAAATATCCTAATGCAACCCTTAAAACATGCGGTCTTGATGTTGGTTTGCCCGAAGGGCAAATGGGCAATAGTGAAGTGGGACACTTAAATCTTGGTGCCGGACGGGTAGTATACCAGGAACTGGAAAGAATAAATGTAGCGATAAAGGATAAAAGTTTTTTTAAAAATCCTACCCTTTTAGAATCTATCACATACTGCAAGCAAAACAACAAAACGCTGCATCTTATTGGCTTGGTAAGCAATGGTGGCGTTCATTCGCATATTAACCATGTAAAAGCTATTGCTGATTTGTGTGCTGCAAATCAATTTCATAATGTATTGATTCATGCGTTTACAGATGGGCGTGATACCGACCCAAAAAGTGGTATCCGTTTTATAGAAGAATTGCAAACTTATTTAAAAACATCCGCTGGCAATATAGCTACCGTTACAGGAAGATATTATGGTATGGACAGAGATAAAAGGTGGGAACGCATTAAAATAGCCTATGATGCGATGGTAAATGCAACAGGAGAAAAATCAACAGATCTTATTAAATCCATATCTGCCTCTTATGATAAGAATATAACAGATGAATTTATTTTACCCATCATTAATGAAAATTTACCGGAAACAAGAATACAGGATGGAGATGCAGTGATCAGTTTTAATTTTAGAACAGACCGATGCAGAGAAATTACTGAAGTGTTAAGCCAAACCAATATTGCAGAACAAGGCATGCACGCACTTAACCTGCATTTTACCACCATGACTTTGTATGATCATGCATACAAAAATATTAATGTAATATTTGAAAAAGACAACCTGAATAATACGCTTGGCGAAGTATTGGCTGCACATGGCAAAACACAACTGCGTATGGCCGAAACAGAAAAATATCCACATGTAAGTTTCTTTTTCAGTGGAGGAAGAGAAGTACCATTTGAAGGGGAAAAAAGAATCATGGTTCCATCTCCCAAAGTAGCAACTTACGATTTGCAGCCCCAAATGAGCGCATATGAATTAACAACTGCAGCTATTGATGAAATTAATTTATCAGCGCCTGATTTTATCTGCCTGAATTTTGCCAACGCAGATATGGTAGGCCATACCGGGGTTTGGGAAGCTGTAATAAAAGCAGTGGAAACAGTAGATATTTGTGTAGAGAAATTATTAGCTACCGCACTGGAACATGATTACTGTATTTTTCTTACTGCCGATCATGGAAACGCTGATTATGAAATTAATGAAGACGGAACGCCTAATACTGCACATACCCTAAACCTTGTACCATTATTTGTTATTGATAAAGATTGGAAAGGAATAGTAAAACCTGGTAAACTTGGAGATATTGCACCAAGTATTTTAAAAATGATGGGCCTGCCAATACCTGCAGCAATGACAGGAGATGTTTTAATTTAAAAAAAGTTTAAATGAAAAAAATTGTAAAAAATATTGCACTTATATTTTTAGTGTTGTTGCTGTTGATTCAATTTTACCCAAGAGCAAGTAAAAATAATAATTCAAGTGCATTCAATGATATTACAAAAGTGCATTCTATTCCTTCAGATGTGCAGGATATCATTAAAACATCCTGCTACGATTGCCATAGCAATAACACTGTTTACCCCTGGTATTCCTATATCCAACCAGTTTCGTGGTGGCTGAACGATCATATTGTAGAAGCAAAAAAAGAATTGAATTTTTCTGAATTTGCCAACTATAATCTTGCCAGGCAATACCGTAAACTGGAAGAAATAAACAAAGAAGTAAAGGAAGGTGAAATGCCTTTACAATCTTACACTATCTTACATGGCAATACGAAATTGAGTACTGAACAAAAACTAAGTATTACTACCTGGACAGATATGCTGAGGGACAGCATGCAAAAAAACTATCCTGCAGACAGTTTAATAAGAAAAAAGAAATAAGATTTATATATTGTTTTTATTATTGAATTTATTTAAACCATAAGTACACCCATGGTTTTGTCCATCTCTTTTTATATTTCTAAAATTAAGATAGAACAGGCTCTGCATAGCAGTATTCCTGAAGAAATAAATATCCCTAATAATATTTCATGAAAAAAACAATGACTTTTTGTGCATTGATATGCATATACATTTGCGTGCATGCGCAGGAGAAAACGAATCCTGCTTCAGATAGTTTAAAAGAAATTAGCCTAAATGATATTACAGTATCGGCTACAAAGTTTGAAGAAAATAAAAAATATTTGGCCCAACAGGTACAAACAATCGGAACAAATAAAATAGCATTTTACAACCAACAAACCACTGCAGAATTGCTGGCTCATACTGGCAATGTATTTATTCAAAAAAGTCAGCTTGGCGGCGGAAGCCCTGTTATGCGGGGCTTTGAAGCAAACAAAGTGCTTATTTTAATAGATGGAGTAAGAATGAATAATGCCATTTACAGAGGTGGGCATTTACAAAATATTATCAGCATGGATAATGCCGTGCTAGAGAAAACAGAAATACTTTTTGGACCTTCTTCGGTAATGTATGGCAGTGATGCTTTGGGCGGAGTGCTGAGTTTTTATACAAAAAAACCAACGCTTAGTACAATTGTAAATAAGCCTATAGTTGGTGCCAATGCATTTGTAAGATACGCTTCGGCCTATAATGAAAAAACCAGCCACGCAGATTTTAATATTGGTGGAAAAAA
>JBBRFX010000139.1:0-10504 GCA_038241275.1 Chitinophagales bacterium | reverse complement strand
CTTTATATCATGAATAGCTTCCAGTGATTGCTCTTGTTCAGTCATAAAAAAAGTACTTTGTAATTCAAAGTAAATACTAAAACTTCAATTTATCAAATAAATTTTCTGCTCTTGCTTATAAATATTAATTTGAACTAAAGGATTTATTGTTTTGTTTAAATTTCCACATGATGTTTTTCCATTTAAGCTCTTATCACTATTCGTTTACAAATTAGTTGTCTCACACATGAAATACATTTTTATTCCCCTGTTTTTTATTGGCCTTTCGCAATTGGTAATTGCACAAACAAAAATTGATCCTGCTACAATTGAAATTGTGAGAGATTCTTTTGGTGTGCCGCACATATTTGCAAAAACGGATGCAGAAGTAGCTTATGGCCTTGCATGGGCACATGCCGAAGATGATTTTAAAACGATACAACTGGGTTTCCTATCCGGCAAGTCGATGCTGGGATTGTATAAAGGAAAGGCCGGTGCGCAAATTGATTACATTGCCTACCTGCTCCGTTGCCAGCAAACGGCAAAAGAAAAATATGCTTCCGATATTTCTCCGGATTATAAAAAAGTATTGGAAGGATATTGCCAGGGTTTTAATGCATACGCAAAAGCAAATCCCAAAGAAGTACTGGTAAAAAGTATATTACCTCTTGTGCCAACTGATATGCTTGCCTACTCCATTTTACAATTGTCTATATCTTCCGGAACTGATAAGGCATTGGGGCAAATCTATAATGGAAGCATAGCTACATTAAATGATTTTAGTTCGGGCGGCAGCAATGCATATGCTTTTAATTCTAAAAAAACGATTGACGGAAACACGTATCTCAACATCAATGCTCATCAACCACTGGATGGCCCTGTTAGTTGGTATGAAGCGCACTTGTGCAGTGAAGAAGGCTGGAACATAACAGGAGCATTATTTGCCTGCACTCCCAGTATTTTGTTGGGTAATAATGAAAACCTTGGCTGGGCACACACCGTAAACTATCCTGATAAATTAGATGTGTATCAACTTGAAATAAACCCAGCCAATAAGCAGCAATATAAACTGGATAAGGAATGGCTTAACCTTGAAGAGAAAACAGTAAAGCTAAAGGTTAAAGCAGCGGGTATAACGATCGGGATTAAACGAAAAATATACTGGAGCAAATACGGCCCTACGATTGTTACCAAAAAAGGAACATTTTCTATTCGTACTGCTGCATTTTTTGAAGTACGTGGTTTAGAACAATGGTACCGTATGAATAAATCCAGCAATTTTACCAGCTTTTATAATGCCTTAAAGATGGAAGCTTTACCGGGTTATAATGTGATGTATGCGGACAGGTTTGATACTATTTTTTACATGAGTAATGGTAAAATTCCCTTTCGCAATAAAGCATACAAATGGAAAGGAACTTTACCAGGCAATACTTCCAACACATTATGGAACAGCTATCACCCAATAGAAGATTTACCACATTATATCAATCCGTCATCCGGCTATTTATTTAACAGCAACCACTCGCCTTATAATGCCAGTTCAAAAGAAAACAATTTAAATGCCACTAAGTACGATCCTACCATGGGCTACGAAACATGGGAGAACAACCGCAGTGTTAGATTCATGGATCTTATAAAACCACTTGCAAAGATCAGTTATGAAGATTTTAAAAGAATTAAATTCGACCGCCAGCTACCCAATCAATTACAATACATAGGAAGCAATGTAGATACCCTGTTTATGCTGAATGAAAATGATTATCCTGCCATTGCTGATATGATAACAACTTTAAAAACCTGGGATAAAAAAGCATCGATAGAAAGTAATGGAGCGGCAGTATTTAGCATCATCTATTATTATGTTATAGATAAACTTGCAAAAGGACAAAATGAATACCATAATCTTACAAAAGAAATTGCTGTAAATATAATTACCTATGCAAAAAATTATATGCTGTCCAATTTTGGAAAAGCTACGGTTACATTGGGCGAGTATCAAAAACTGGTAAAAGCTGACAAGTCTATAGCATTACCTGGCCTGCCGGATGTAATTGCCAGCATGGAAAGTGAACCGTATAAAAACGGGATGGTAAAAGGCAGGCAGGGAGAGAGTTTTATTCAATTGGTAAATTTTACAAAAGACGGACCGGTAATTGAAACCATTCATAGTTATGGTGCCAGCAAAAAAGAAGGCAATAAACATTTTAGTGACCAGATGGAAATGTTTGTAGCACAAAAACTAAAACCAATGACACTGGACAAGGCTACCGTGTATAAAAATGCTGAAAGAATTTATCATCCCAAATAATTCATCCTTATAATTATTTTTCCCTGGCAGCAGTTTCTGCAAATTTTACCAGTTGCCAATAAGGAGGCCGGTAATGATGTTGTTTTATAAAATCATCTGCCAGCTTTTGAGTATGGTTCTTTATTTTTTCATTCATGGCAACAAAGGTTTGATTTTTTAATGCCTTTGTTGCACTCATACCTTCAGGTATCAACCCTACTCCCCCAAAGGCATTCTTTACCATACAGTATCCTTTAATCAATCTTACCAGAGGTAATTTCCAAATGTTATAATTAATTTTTTGCCCTTCATTGGCCTGTTCCAGCATTGCATCCATAACGGCATTATCCAAATGATCTTTAAACAAAGTTTCCGGGTCCCGCCATTCCGCTACTACAGATAGTTGTGGATCATATTCCAGGTCGGAGGGCATTTGTGTTATAAAATTTTCTACTCCAAAATCATTTAACCAGTTTACCACGCCCTGCGAAGAAATGGTAGAGAGCGATGGCCAGATTTGCAGCCCCTTTTTACGATAAGCATAAGAAGCCACTTCCGAACAAAACATGGCAGATGAATCAAAATAATTCATTTTAAAATCGTAAGGAATATGCCGGGTGAAAGACTCATCATACATTTTTTTCGCAGCCTTTTGAGGAAGCATCGGATCGGCCATCATAGCTGGCAATCCGGCCCTTGGCCGCATCACCATAAAACGCAGTTTTTTATCTTTTTCATATCCCTCCACCGATGAAATAGCTACGCCTTTTTCAATATGTGCTTCTATTAAAAAAGGCTGGTTTGTTTTTTCGGCTACATACAACAATGCCACATGAGAAAAATTACCGGGATAATCGTTGCCTCTCGAAATCAATGCCGACACTTCTGCACCTCCACGGGATACGAGCAAGTCGCCGCTATGCACTTCTATCCCAAATATTTTGGTGAGAGGGGTAACAGATTTTTCATTATTAACCAACATGGCAGATGGAAAATCTACATCCTTGCTTTGCAGCAAGACCTCCTCTACTGCGGCACGCATGCCATACAATAAACTATATACACAGTTGCGGGCAACGGGTTGCTGCATGTTCCAATGCTGCGATTGTAGTTTTATATAATTACGCACCTGGTTGTAATAATCCATGTACCACAATAATTCAGCAGGCTTAACTGCAATAAGTGGAGCCAGTGAAAAAAAATTATTTTGAATGGAAATAAGATTGCTGTCTGTTGCTGAAAGTTGCTGCTTTTGCACAAAAGCCAGTTTATTGATTGCATTCAATTTTAATAAAGCTATTTCAGCATCTAATTGCAGGGGCTGCATTTGTTTGGCATTTCTAAAATCATTTTCCAGTTGAAGCCAAAGCTGATCTTTATTCCATGTAAAAGGTTTTGCATTGGCTTTTACCAACGGACTTTTATTTGCAAAATCCGGTATTAATAAAATGAGGTATAAAACAATGAGTAAACCCAGTAATTGAACAATTCTCCTTTTAACTATTTTCATATATCCAGTCATCTATTTTATTTGGAAAGTATCCAACACTGCTGTTATTATTTTGCTTGCTGCTACAATTTCTTCATCACTCATATTGAGTGGTGGCACTATTCGCATTGCATGCGCTGCAAATAAAAACCAATCTGTAAAAACGCCTGCTTCAATACAGGCATCAATAATTTTTTTATTGGTTGCATAACTGTCAAACTCCACTGCCATCATGAGCCCGAAGCTGCTGATATTTTTTATAAGCGGATGTTGAAGCGAGGAACGGAATAACTGCTCTTTTCTTTTTACATCAGCTACATAATTTTCCTGCAGCAAAACATTAAAAGCTGCCAGGCCTGCTGCACAACTTACGGGGTGACCACCAAAAGTATTGATATGCCCAAGAACAGGGTTATAAGAAAGTGTATCCATCAATTTTTTATCGGCAATAAAAGCTCCCAGGGGCATACCGCCACCAAGTGCTTTACCCAACAATAAAATATCAGGCACTACATCAAATTGTTCAAATGCCCATAGGCTGCCATTGCGGCCAAAACCACATTGAATTTCATCCAGCACCAGTAAAGTTCCGGTAGCTGTGCAGCGGCTACGCAATGCCGTGAGCCAACCGTTTAGAGGAGGTTTTACACCAGCTTCTGCCTGTATGGTTTCTGCAACAACACATGCAGTGCGTTCTGTTATTTGGTGCAGGTCTTCAAAATTATTATACCTGAGTTGCAAAATATCGGGTAATAAAGGGCGGAATGCCTGTTGCCAGTATTCGCTGCCCATAATACTTAACGCACCCTGAGTGCTGCCATGATAAGAGTTTTTAAAAGAAACAATTTGAGTTCGTCCTGTAAATCGCTTGGCCAGTTTCATAGCGCCTTCGGTTGCTTCGCTGCCACTGGCAGTATAAAAAACCGAATTGAGGGATGATGGTAAAAAATCGGTGAGTTTTTTTGCATACCCTACCTGTGGGTTTTCTACCAGTTCTCCATAGACCATGATATGCAGGTAAGCATCTGCCTGGTTTTTGATGGCTTCTACTACTGCCGGATGCCTGTGACCAATGTTACACACACTAATACCTGCTATAATATCTATGTATTCTTTTCCATCGGCATCCCACATTTTACTCCCTTCTGCTTTTACAATATTGAGGCATAAGGGAGCTTCGGAGGTTTGGCCTACATGATCTAAAAAAAGCTGGCGATTGTTCATTTTGTAATCTTATAAAAATTAATGCGAAATTAGCTTTTAGTTTCACGTAAAGAATATAAGATCCGTAAAGTGTCAACAGATATGTTCTGGCTATAAAAGGAAGGATGAAAATAAGTTGCTAAATGATATGCAGTATAAGAGAGTCCCGAGGCAACACACAATCCTTTCCCGGGATATAAGATGACACAACGATATTGATTAGTAATTCAAATGCCGGCAAAAAATATTTTATTATTTATTAAAGCGATCTCCTCCGTTTATTCCCCCCTGGGGATTGAGGGACATAATTATTATGAGTTTAATTCTTCCTGTAGATGGAGTAATGCCAGAGATGGGCAATGACTGTTTTATAGCTCCCAATGCCACTATTGTGGGTGATGTGAAAATGGGCGACCAATGCAGTGTGTGGTTTAATGCAGTGATAAGGGGCGATGTGAATAGTATTCGTATGGGCAATAAGGTAAATGTGCAGGATGGGGCCGTTATTCACTGCACTTTTGAAAAAACCAAAACCATCATTGGAAATAATGTGAGCATCGGACACAATGCAATCGTACATGGATGCGTTATATATGACAATGTGTTGATAGGTATGGGTTCGATTGTGATGGATAATGCGCAAATAGGCAGCAACAGTATTATAGCTGCAGGTGCGGTGGTACTGGAAAACACCGTGGTGGAACCGGGTTGCATTTATGCTGGTGTGCCGGCCAAAAAGGTAAAAGACATCAGCCAGGAACTGATAAGTGGTGAGATAAACAGGATAGCAGAGAATTATTTGAGGTATAGTAAATGGTTTAAATAGGGTTTCAAAGGTTTGAGAGGTTTAAGAGGTTTAAGAGGTTTGAGAGGTTTGTAACGCCTGCACTAATTACAAAATGCTATTATAGTCAATAGAGTTTTCTATCTTTAAATTATGAAAAAAATTATACTTGCTTTTACCGTTGTATCATTGCTGAGCAGTTGCTTTATTTTTAAGAAAAAAGAAAAATATGGCTGCCCAACCAATGGCAGAAATGTGGGTGCAGAACAAATTGCATCCGGCGATCCTAAAGCAATTAAAGCCAGTAATAAAGCAAAGTTTAGAGGCAACTGATGTTGAAAAATTCTTTATAGATTTCCTTTTACCCATAAAAACAAATATCTAATGTGCTATTCATTAAAAACGAAGTATGGCGGTACTGAAGCAGTTATTGATGACAACTGCGGTATTTCTAAATTTTATGCCATTGCCAATACATTGACGGATCATCTGCAAATTCAGTTTATGAACCAGGTAGATGATGCTGATACACTTGACTGGGACTTTAGATACAAAGACCAGTTTCTTACATTACACTATAATATTTTTAACGGGGTAAGCATTTATCCTCAGCAGCATAAAAGCGTTAAGAAAGATAACAATGCTGTGATGGAAGTGGCTCATTTTTTAGAGCAGAAGGCGTTTTAGGAGGTTCAATGTTCAAGAGGTTCAACGTTTAAGGGTTTAAGGTTTAACTTTTTTTAAACTTGTTATATCATTTAGACCTTTCACTTTTCACCTTTCACTTTTGACTTTTCACTTTTGACTTTTGACTTCCTTCATCAGTAACTCTTATCCTCTATCGTATCCCGAATATTTAAATAACTCAGGTAGCGTTCTTCATGGATACTTCCATCATTTACTGCTTCCTTTACAGCACATCCCGGTTCATCCAGGTGAATACAATCGTTGAACTGGCAATGGTTCATCACTGCTCTCATTTCGGGATAATAATGTGCCAGCTCATTTTTACTTACATCTACAATTCCCATTTCACGTATCCCCGGTGTATCAATTACTTTGCCGCCAAAAGACAGATCAAACATTTCGGCAAAAGTGGTGGTATGCATTCCTTTTCCGCTCCATCCACTCACTTCTTTTGTTTTTAATCTTAAATCTGGAAATATATAATTTATAAAAGTAGATTTACCCACACCGGAATGACCGCTTAATAAAGTAGTCTTGTCTTTTAAAAGTTCTTTTAATTCTTCTACTCCAATAGTTTTTTCAATACTTATCAGCTTAACGGTATAACCAATGGGCTCATAAATACTTTTAGCCAATTCAAATTTATCCAACTCTTTTTTCTTATACAGATCAGCCTTATTAAAAACGATAATGGCCGGTACCCGGTATGCTTCTGATATTACCAGGAAACGATCTATAAAACCAAAAGAAGTTTTTGGATCTTTAAGGGTAGCAAACAATAAGCTCTGATCAAGGTTGGCTGCTACTATGTGATGCTGGTTTCTGTTGTGAGGCGAAGTACGGTTGATATAATTGCTGCGTTCGTGAACCCTTGTGATGATGGTACTTTCTCCATCAGTTTGGTTTTCTATTTCTACCCAGTCGCCCACAGCAATAGGATTGGTAGAAGTAATACCTTCCATTTTTAGTTTGCCTACTAATCTTGCATTATGTGTAAGACCATCCAGGTCTTTTACCTGGTACCAACTTCCGGTAGATTTATAAACTAGCGCCCTCATGGCTGCAAGATAACAAGATTATGAAACATAAAATTTTAAGGAAATTTTCTAAGCACCAGGTATCTTAATAAAACTTCGAGCAAAAGAAAAAATATGGCAGCAACTACAAAAGGAAGAAATTTATCGCTGTATCTTATCGTGTTAATTACCTGTATCCTGGTTTTTTCGAGGCCATCAATTTCTGTATAAATTCCGGCAAGTGTTTCATTATCCTTTGCCCTGAAATATTTACCACCGGTTTCAGTAGCAATTTCTGTAAGCAATTTTTCATCAATGGATACTTTTTCATTTTGCATCACTACACCCACAGGCGTATTAACCGGCTGCCTTGCATATCCGTCTGAACCTACACCAATAGTATAAACTTTTACGCCAAATGCTTTGGCAATTTCCTTGGCAGTTTTAGGATCAATCAGGCCGCCGTTATTTTCACCATCAGTAAGCAGCACTACTACTTTAGATTTTGATTTACTGCTGCGCAACCTGTCTACACTGGTGCCCAGGCCAGAACCAATGGCTGTACCATCTTCCAGCAAACCATTGCGGATATTGGTAATGGCAGATACCAGCACTGTATGATCTGTGGTAAGCGGGCATTGAGTAAAACTTTCGCCGGAAAAAACTACAATACCAATTCTATCGGTCAATCTTTTATTTACAAAATCAATGGCCACTTTTTTGGCAGCTTCCAGCCGGTTGGGTGTAAAATCCTGGGCAGTCATACTGCCACTAACATCTATACACAAAATAATATCTATGCCATCTCCTTCTGTGCGCTGATCATCATTTCTTACCTGGGGCTTAGCCAATGCTGTAATAATAAATGCAAGGCAAAGCAGTCTGCACACAAAAGGAATATGCCGCATAGCAGATTTCCATGTTTGCAATCCATGAGCACCTGTTCCTGAAACCATCAATGATCCACTGCGTTTATTATTACCACGTATATACCACACAAGCAGTATGGGCAGCAACAACATCAGTATAAAAAAAAGCGGCTGTGTAAATTCTATATTATGTAAGTAATCAAAAATCAATGATAAATATTATTTTAAAAGGTTACTTTTTTTTCCAGTAATGCAATGGTATCTTTTATTTGCGAAACAGATTGTGTGGTTTCTGAAGCCGGTGGAATATATTTTGCAAATTTAACTGCATCACCACAGCGCAGGGCCTGTGCCGCTGCTGATAATATTTCCGGGGTATTGGTATGAGATTGCAGTAACATCAATAAATCTCCGGTTGTAATACTCATCAGGTTTTTATTGGTTTTGCGGCTGTAATATTTTTTAAAGATATCACTCAGTGAAATATAAAATAACTTAAGCGAATTGGAATCGGAAGATGATTGTTGCTGCAACTGGTTAAGGGCTTTAATAGCTTCTTCATAAGGAGAAAGCGCAGCATCGAATAATGGGGGTGTTTTCTTTTTCCTGTTTCTAAAATAACGGTAGATAAAAAAAGCAAGTATCAGAGCCAATAGCGAAGCACCTGCATAATACATCCATTGACGGTCTATTACAAAAACTTCCATCACAGGTTTTATATCTCTCAATTGCCCTGAGCTGTCTGCAGGAGAATAGCCTACCCTCACCAAAAATGAATCGCTTAAAAATACCTTGGATGCTTTATTGGGAAAAGAAATGGTTACTGGAAAAGAGGGTATTTTCCAAACTCCGGAATCGAAGCTTGTAAAAAGAATATCCTGCCTTAATGTGTACACTCCATTTGCATCAACAGTATCAAACTTATTCTGTTCTATGATTTCAAAATGCGGAACAGAATCAGGAATCGCTATATCAATCCTGTAAGATGAATTGGCAAGGTTTATTTTTATTTGATACTTTATTTGCTCACCTATCAGGATATCATTTGTATTGATGGCTGTTTGCACAGCCTGTGCTTTTGCACCGGGCTGGTATAGAAAAAGTAAACCAATAATGAGAATAGTGTGATATATAAATTGCTTTGCGGTCATCAGGAATAGAACAAAAATTATTAATTTCTTCTTAAAAAAAACAGTTGTAAAATTTTGATATAATCCTCGTCTGTGCGAATGTGCAGCAGCTCTGCCCCTGCTTTTCTAAAATATTTTTTACAAATTTCTGTTTGGTTAAAAAAGTGTTGCTGGTAATTCAACCTTACCAATGAACTGGATGTATCTACCCATTGTGTGTTGCCCGTTTCTGCATCCTGCATTTGCAACAATCCTACATCAGGCAACTGCATATCCATTTTATCATACACTTTTATTCCAATTACATCATGCCTTTTGCCAATTACTTTCAGGTCATTTTCATACCCGGTATCCAGGAAATCGCTTAATAAAAAAGCAATGCTTTTTTGCCTGGTAGTGTTATTGAAATACTTAATGGCTTCATCAATATTGGTTCCCTGTGCATGTGGTTCTACGGTAAGTAATTCCCTTACAATATATAAAGCATGCTGTCTGCCTTTTTTAGGAGGAATGTATTTTTCAATTTTATTGCTAAAAAAAATAACCCCTACTTTATCATTATTATTGATGGCGCTAAAAGCAAGTATAGCAGCCATTTCTATAATTAAATCTTTTTTTCGTTTGCCTACGGTACCAAACAAATTACTGGTGCTGGTATCAATCAATAACATCATCACCAATTCTCTTTCTTCTTCAAATACTTTGGAATACGGGTGGGCATACCTTGCACTTACATTCCAGTCAATAAAACGAACATCATCCCCATGACTGTATTCTTTTACTTCTCTAAAGCTCATACCCTTACCCTTAAACGCAGAATGATACTCACCCGTAAATAGCTGGGTGGTAATCTTCTTGCTTTTAATTTCAAGTTCTTTTACTTTTTTTAGTATGTCGGCGGTAGTAAGCACTCTAATATATGTATGTTGATTTTCGTTTCTCGTTTCTCGTTTCTCGTTTCTCGTTTCTCGTTTCTCGTTTCTCGTTTCTCGTTTCTCGTTTCTCGTTTCTCGTTTCTCGTTTCTCGTTTCTCGTTTCTCGTTTCTCGTTTCTCGTT
>JBBRFX010000138.1:0-10742 GCA_038241275.1 Chitinophagales bacterium | reverse complement strand
CACCCTTCTCAGCTCCAGCATGTTTAATCCATTAGGGTAAAAGTTATATACATTCCTGTGCACCAGGTGAAGTGCCATATCGTACCAAAGCGGTACTACGGGCGCATCCTGAACAATAAGTTTATCCATCTGCCTGTAAATAATATAACGCAGTGAATCGTTTTCTTCCTGCAGGGCTTTTTCATATAGCCTGTCGAATAATACATTTTTATATCTTGTATAATTGGGCGGAGCAGGATTTTTGCTATAAAAAACACTCAGGTAATTTTCTGCATCGGGGTAATCTGCTATCCAGCTTCCACGAAAAAACAACGCCTGCGATTTGCTGGTTTGTTCCAGTAACAAACTCTTTTGCACAGATTCTACCTGCACATTTATACCTACCTGTTTTAATTCATTGGCCACATAACTGGCCAGGTTAGAATAAATGGGTATCGTAAGTAGCTTTATTTCGGGCATATTTTTTCCTTCCACAAAACCTGCTTCAGCTAATAATTGCTTTGCCCTTTCGGGATCATAGCTATATCCTTTTACTTCATTAGCATCAAAAGAAGGCAAGCCCTGAGGTACAAAACCACTCTCTGCGGCGGTTCCAATAGAATTGCGCAGGTACAACATCATTTTTTTCCGGTTGATTCCATAATTAATAGCCTGTCTTATCTTTTTAAGTTTTAGCGGAGAATTTTTAAGCAACACATTATTGGTATCAAATAAAATTCCGAAATACTCAATGTTCAGGTAAGGATGTTTATTTAGTTGCAGTTGGCCCTGCCATTGTTTTTTAAGGTTGCCTGTTTTAGTGAGTATTTCATCTTTAAAAGATGGATCAATATCATTGATAAAATCAAGCCGCTGCTGGCGAAACTCAAGGAACTCTGTAGCCTTGCTATCATAAAAACTCACTTTTATACCGTCTAAATACGGTAACGCATAGCCGCTGCTGTCTTTTTCAAAATAATGTTCATTTTTTTTAAGCACCAAAGCCTGTCCTTCTTCCCATGCCACAAAACTAAATGGCCCGCTTCCTACGGGGTGCCGGCGAAAATCATTTCCATAATATTTTACCGCTTCCCTTGCCAGCACAGAACAATACTGCATACTCAATATTCCAAGAATTGGCTGAAAAGGCTGAAGGAGCCTTAATTGAAAAGTACTGTCATCCACAGCCATAA
The DNA here is from genome assembly GCA_038241275.1 of Chitinophagales bacterium. Classification (GTDB taxonomy): domain Bacteria; phylum Bacteroidota; class Bacteroidia; order Chitinophagales; family Chitinophagaceae; genus Ferruginibacter. Next base: position 9,570 of record JBBRFX010000138.1, on the reverse strand, counting down.
AAGGTTGGATGCTATCTACCCTGTTATTAAATATCCATGAGCCGGGGCTGGCAGTATTTTTATCCAAAATCCGCTCCAGGCTGTATTGCACATCTGCCGCTGATAATTTTCTTCCTTTGCCATTGGCAAACACAGCATCATCATTAAAATAAACATCGCTTCGTAAATGAAAAAGTATCGTTTTTTTATCATCACTAAATTCCCAGCGGTATGCCAGCGAAGGTTTTATCTGCAGTTGGTCATCCACTTCTACCAATGTATTGTACAACTGGTGTACAGCCCACATTACAGATTGATTTTTTGCAAATGCAGGGTCAAGCGATGCTATACCGCTTGTTTCGTTATAGCGGAATATTTTTTTATCCGTTTGTTTTTTGGATGCACAGGAAACAACCAGAACACTTAAATAAAAAATACTTATAAAAAAAAATAGCCTGGATGAATTTTGTGAAAACATATTGTAGATTGATTCGTAAATTTATGTAAACCACTTCACATACCATTTATCAATTATCCAATCATCTCCAAAACAATAATGGCTACTTTCATTTATACAATCAAGTATCACAGTATGAATATTCTTTATAAAAGATTACAACCAATCCTGTTATTGTTATTGATCAATATGTTTATTCCCTGTTTCACATTTGCACAACAGATAAATAAACATAGCATTTTCAACAGGCAGGATACATTACGGGGAAGTAATGGGCCCGGCCGCTTATGGTGGAATGCGCTGCATTATGATATTACCGTGCAACCTGATTATTCAACCAAAACCATCAGGGGAATAAACATCATACGTTTTTATGACGAAGGGGCGAAGATGATGCAGATAGATATGCAGGAACCAATGATCGTGGACAGTATTATCAGCGAAAACAGGTCGTTAACTTTAACAAGGGAAGGTAATGTGTATTGGGCAGCATTAAGGGATACGAATGCCATGTACAAAATAAAACCGGGCCCTGCATCTGTCACTGTTTACTTTCATGGCAAACCGAGGGAAGCCAAAAAAGCGCCATGGGATGGTGGCTGGATGTGGAAAAAAGATAAAAATGGCAACCCTTGGATGACTGTTGCCTGCCAGGGCCTGGGTGCCAGTGTTTGGTATCCATGTAAAGACTACCTGGGTGATGAGCCGGATAGCGGCGCTATACTGCGTATGATCGTTCCCGATAGTTTAATGGCCGTAGGTAACGGTAGAATGATAGAAAAAAAATTATTGGATAATAAATTGGCCATGTATAGCTGGCAGGTAAAAAATCCTATAAACAATTATAACATCATACCCTACATAGGAAAGTACAGCCATTTTGGCGAAATATACAATGGCGAAAAGGGAAAGCTGGATATGGATTACTGGGTATTGGATTATAACCTGGATAAAGCAAAAAAGCAATTTACAGATGCTCCCCGAATGATGAAAGCATTTGAATACTGGTTTGGCCCCTACCCTTTTTATGAAGACGGTTACAAACTTGTAGAAGCCCCTTATCTTGGCATGGAACATCAAAGTGCAATTGCTTATGGCAATGGTTTCCAAAACGGGTATATTGGCAACGATCGCTCCGGTAGCGGCTGGGGAATGAAATTTGATTTCATCATCATTCATGAAAGTGGGCACGAATGGTTTGCCAATAATATTACTATAAACGATATTGCAGATATGTGGGTGCATGAAAGTTTTACCAACTATAGCGAAACTTTATTCACCGAATATTATTATGGAAAAGAAGCAGCCAATGATTACAATGCCGGAAACCGTTTAATAATTTCCAATGATAGCCCTATCATTGGGCCGTATGGAGTAAATAAAGAAGGCAGCGGTGATATGTATGATAAGGGAGGCAACATGTTACACATGATTCGCCAATGGATAAATAATGATGAGAAATTCAGAAATGTCCTGCGTGGGCTCAACAGTACTTTCTACCATCAAACCGTTACAACTTCTCAAATAGAAAATTATCTTAGCAAAAAATCAGGAAAAGATTTGTCTAAAATATTTGATCAGTATTTGCGGCAAAAAAATATTCCAGTAATGGAATATAAAATAGCTGGCAAACAATTACACTACAGGTGGAACAATTGTGTAACGGGTTTTAATCTGCCCATTAAAGTTTCCTTTAGTGAAGATGAAAAAAAAGATAAATGGATCTTCCCTGTTCCATCCTGGAAAAAAATAAAGTTGCCGGATGGCTTTAATAAACAGACAATAAAACTGAACAGAAATTTTTATGTACAGCTAAAAAAAGTATCATAAAAAAAGGGTAGCTATTGCTACCCTTTTTTTATGATACCCGTTTAATTAATATCTTCTTTGCAGCTTTTTATTCTACCACTGCCAATAAATTTTTTACTGTAATAAGATTCATTGAGGCTGCTGATGGTAACTCCATCACTTACGCTTGCATGCACAAAATAATTATTGGCCAGGTAAACACCTACATGGCTTACCCCACCCCTGGTATTAAAAAAAACAAGGTCACCCTCCTGTAAGTTTTCTCTTTTTATTTTCTCACTTGCTGCAAACTGCTCTCTTGCAGTACGTGGCAACACAAGACCATAAACTGAACCCAATAATATACCGGTAAGTGCACTGCAATCAATTCCTTTTTTTGAAGAACCGCCATAACGGTAACGGGTATTCCACCAATCTTCTACAAAATGAAACATCGTAAGATTAGTGATATCCTCAATATCAACATCTATTAACTGTGCATATTTAAACTGCAGGGATTTGCATGCTTCTGTAGCCATTTTTAAAGACGATGAAACTGGAGAAAATGTTTTCTTCTTTTCTGCAACAATTTTAATCTCCGTAGCTACCGGCAATGTTATACCGTACTCAACCATGTCTGATTTAAGTTCGATACCATCTATGAATTTTAAAGAAGGCTGTGCCCTGGCTGAAAAATGTAAAGCAGATAATAAAATACTGAATACTGCAATCGGCAAAAATTTTCTCATACGTAAAATAGTGTTTACACGTATGCACGACTTGGTCTGATGTTAATAGGTCTTCTTGTAGTCTTTGATTTTCTTTTGATTATTTCTGTCCTATAAGTCCTGTCCTACATTCAATTTAAAAAATAGTTTATCTGATATTGTGGCGCAAAGCTAACATTTTATAGTCAAACGAGCAACCTCTTCGCATCCCAGGGTTTAAATCATCATTATTTAAAGACTTCATTTAAACAGATATTACTGTATAATTTCATCCTTTTATAATAAACGCTGCTTTATTTAATATTATTGTTGCAATATTAAAAGTGCCTAAACTAAGTATTTTTTAATATTTTGTCATTTGTAAAATAAATAAAATAATATTTTTGATCATTTTTGCAAGTCAAAATTTATCAACTTTATTTTAATAACTTTCTATTCAATCCCCAATACATGGATATAATATTTCCAGGACATGGTTACAAAGATATTTTTTATAACAGCCAGGTTCCTATGTTAATCATAGATATCGACGCCCCGGCATATACGATGCTTGATGTAAATGATGCCTATTTATTTTCTACCAATACCTGCAGGGAAGATCTGATAGGAAAGTCAGTGTTTGGGGTTTTTCCTGCCAATCCTTCTGATAATATATCAAAGAACATTGAGCGTACAATATTTTCATTTGAGGAGGCCATTACAAATAAAAGAATCCACGTAATGAGTAATTACAGGTACGATATTCCAATTCCGGGAACTGATAATTTTGAAGAGCGTTACTGGACCAGCAGCAATACCCCGGTAATAGATGAAAATAGCAACGTAATGTATCTTATTCATTCTCCACAAAATGTTACCGAGTTATATAAATTACAGGAAAGAGAAATAGCAGCAATTGAAGCCATTAAAAATCAACAGTTGCAACTATATTCAACCTTTATGCAGGCTCCTGTGGGTATTGCCATTTTTAAAGGCCCTTCTTTTGTGGTAGATCTCATCAATCCTCCTTTGTGTGATTTGTATGGTAAGACCTGTGATGAATTGATGGGAAAACCAATTTTTGAAACGCTTTCGCATGCAAAAGGAGTTGGTTTTGAAGATTTACTGGAGAATGTAATGAAAACGGGTGAAGCATTTAAAGGTACATCACTCACTGTGCCGCTTATGCGAAATGAGGTTTTGGAAACGGTGCACCTCAATTTTGTATTTGAACCATTTAGAGAGGCAGACGGAACCATTTCCGGCGTAATTGCTATAGCTACAGAAGTAACAGAACTGGTGAATGCAAAAATTAAAATAGAAGAAGCAGAGGAAAGAGCCCGCCTGGCTGTAGATGCAGTAGGCCTGGGTACTTTTGACCTGGATTTATTATCGGATAAGATAGTTACTTCAGAACTATTTGCAAAAATATTTGGTTTTAAAAATCCTGTTTCAAGAAAGGAGTATATAAATGTTTTTCATCCCGAAGACATATCCCAAAGACTTAAAGCCCATAAGATGGCATTCATTACCGGTAGTTTATTTTATGAAGCACGTGTAATATGGAATGACCAATCCGTGCACTGGGTAAGGGTGGAAGGAAAAGTCTTTTATGATGAAAACAATAAAGCAGAAAAAATATTAGGTACCCTGCTGGATATTACCGAACAAAAGAAGTCAAAAGAAGAACAGCGCAAATTAATAAGCCTGGTAGACAACAGCGTGGAACTGATGTCTATTTTAAACCTCAATGGCATTAATTCATATATTAACGAAGCCGGTAGAAATCTACTTGGATTTGAAAACGAAAAACAGGTTTCTCAAATCCCGGTTAAAGAACTGCATGCACCTGAAGATTTTGAACAGGTAGAAAAAGAAGTAATCCCATCTGTAATGAGCACCGGCAGATGGGCTGGTACGATGATGGTTCGCCATTTGCAAACAGGTGAAATTTTTCCTGTTTATAATAATTGTTTTCGCATAGATGATCCGGTAACCGGTAATCCCCTTGCTGTAGGTGCAGTAATGCGTGATTTAAGACCAGAACTGGCTGCAAAAAAAGCGCTGGCAGACAGTGAACAGCTTTTAAGAAATATAACCTCTGCCACTCCCACTGCATTGTGGATGTCGGATAAAAATGGTGGTATTAATTATGTGAATCAAACATGGGTAGAATGGACCGGCAGAACTTATGAAGATAACATAGGAGCCGGATGGCTTGAAAATATAATGGATGAAGACCGTCAAAAAATTGCTAAAAAATTTATAAACGCAATCAATACTACCCTTGGATTTGAAGCAGAGTTCAGGATAAATCATATAGACGGAACGGTTCATTGGTGTATAGCAAGTGGGCAACCTCAGTTTGATAATGATGGAAGTTTTGCTGGCTTTGTCGGTGCATGTGTAGATATTACAGAACAAAAAAATTTGCAGCAGCAAAAAGATGATTTTATTGCAATTGCAAGCCATGAACTTAAAACACCTGTAACCAGTATTAAAGGTTACGCACAGGTGCTTGAAAAAATGTTATTAAAAAAAGGTGATGTTACAGAAGCATTGATGATGAACAGGATGGATGCCCAAATAATAAGGCTTACGAGCCTGATTGGTGATTTATTGGATGTTACAAAAATCAATTCCGGCAAACTGCAGTTTAATGACCGGGAATTTGAATTTAATCCGATGGTAAAGGAACTGATAGAAGATTTGCAGCGAACAACAGATCAACATACCCTTGTAGAAGATTTTGGCGAAACAGGTTTTGTTTTTGGAGATAAAGAACGCATCAGCCAGGTAATAACCAATCTCATCAGCAATGCTATTAAGTATTCACCGGCTTCCGGTAAAATTATTATCTCTACAGCATTACAAAAAAATGAAGTAACACTTTGTGTTCAGGATTTTGGAATTGGTATTCCGGAAGATAAACTTTGTAAAGTTTTTGAACAGTTTTACAGGGTAAGCGGCGATATGCAACATACTTTTCCAGGACTTGGATTAGGCCTTTATATTTCTTCAGAAATTATTAAGCGGGAAGGCGGCAGAATTTGGGCCAACAGCCTCGAAGGCAAAGGTTCAACTTTTTGCTTTGCCTTACCTGCAACAACTTCAACTATAAAACAATAAAATAATCCTGGCCCGGTATATTTGAAAATTATATTCTACAGCCAGGATAAGCGTGAATTGGCAAAGATCAGTTCTCAAGTTTTCCTATTATCATCCTATCCAATGATGATAATCATTGGATTATATTTAATTTGCTCCTTAATTTGTTGATTAATCATTTGGAATTACCCTCATGATTTAAAGTCAATATTATGAACAAATTTGTTGGAATATTCAGTACACTTATGGTGGCTTTATTCCTGCCAGCTTTTACGAACAGCCCTGCTCAATGGGAAGTTCCGGAAAAATATCAGAAAATGAAAAATCCGGTTATGACTACCCCTGCTTCTGTTAAGATAGGCAAAGACATGTACAAACGTCATTGCAGATCTTGCCACGGCATTACCGGAAAAGGAGAAGGGCCACAGGCCATAAAATTAAACCAAACAACAGGGAATTTTACTTCCGATGCCTTTAAAAAAGAAACGGATGGAGCCATTTTTTATAAGATGACCGTAGGACATGAAAATATGCCTTCTTTTAAAAAGAAAATCCCAGGTAACGAAGATATCATTGAAGGAAGTTTTGGTGAAACAGGCAGTGTTGGCGACCTGATAAATTATATAAGAACCCTGGCAAAATAATCTTGTTACTTAAATGTATTACTTATGGCGGCTGCAATTTTTTGCAGCAAATGTTCTAACTCAAATAAACCAGCAACGCTAATAAAGGAAATACCTGAATCTTTAGTTTGTATAATATTACATTCTTTCTATAATATTATAGTTGTATAAAAAACACTATTGTCCGACTAAAACTATACCCAGTCGTTCAAAAGTTTACTGGTTGAGGGTTCTGGCCCCTCTCCTTAGGAGAGGGGTTGGGGTGAGGTCAAGTAGGCTTGATATGGGTTTCAGACATTTAGTTGGACAACAATACATAAAAAACGTTTTAGAGATATTTAATTATGGCTGCCGGCAATTTCATGACTATACGATATCCAAACCGGGTTGCGGTGCATTTATCGTAAATTTGTTTTTATCAAACCAGCTACATGAATCCAACAACAGCAGCAATCACCGAATTATTTGACCGCATCCCCAGGCGGCACTCTACAGATAATGTGAAAGATATCCACAGCATCCTGTCAACATATGAAGACATTCTAATAACTATCGAAGCACAGAACCCATTTTATGAAAAAAACAGCTCCCTTTTTTTTGAACAGATGGATGCCATAAAATCAATCATAAAAAAATCAACAGATAATAAAGCATCTAAAAAAAATAAAGACAGCTTTTTTGATGAAGCTTCCGGCGCTCTTAAGGACAGTATGCAGCAATTGCTGGAGTTATATGCAGATGGCAACAGAACAGTTTAAACTTTTGAGGCATTTATTAATAAAAATTATAAAATAATGTTTATTTTAAATGTATGAAAAAGCTAATGCTATATTTACTGTTTGCATCTACTGCTCTTACAACTGCATCGCAAACAACCAAATCAGAATTATACGATTTGATAAAAAAAATGATTTATGATAGTACAGGTTATGAAAATGTGGGAGACTGGGCTGTAGGACAACCAAAAAAATTCCCGGTAAAATGGAAAGCAGACCGGATAGAAATGAGCGATGACACCAGTATCAACTTTTACAGGCTGGGGACTGCAGATATTATCATTAAAGGCCGCAGTTTTGTGCAGGCCGCCGTACCAGTAAAATGGAATATTATGCTTAAGGGACCTAGAATGGGCTATACTTCCTTCAGCATCATCAGCTCAGCCAGCAAAGATTTTCAGCCCAGGTACACTATAGACAGCCTGTTTGGTAAAAAGAATTATTCTGCAAAATTGCTTAAGAGCTGCGATGCCAAAACGCTTTCCGGTTATTATTATTACGAATTAAAAATTCCAAAGAAAGATCCCGCATTTATAAAACTTAGCTGGCTTTCTGTAAATGGAAATACAGCCATAAGAATTGATTGTTACGATAGCTGGAGCAAGTATGCAGTTAAACTGGATTGTGCTAAATAAAACAGCATATTCAGGATATGAACATTTGATATTTTATTTTATGCAACTGTCAAATCTTTTTTAAAAGCTAAAGATCCTGCCCGGATGATTGTGGCTGCTATACTATCTTTCTGCTTTTTATAAATATTACAAAAAAATTACGACAAAAAGGGCCAGCATTCACTGGCCCTAAAAAAATATTGTAATCTACCTGCCCTGCAATTATTGTAATTTATTGGCCACAATATTTATAGCCACACCCAAAAGGGTTTCCAGTAACGATACGTTTTGCTCGAGATCCACTACAGCGGCCTGCTTATTTTGGATATCGGCCAAAGGCATATTATTGTTTTGCATATTGGCCAGTTGCAAGCGGGAGTTTGTCAATCTGCTCAATGCATAATCCAAAATTGAACTGCTGTAAGTCACCTGCTCCTGGCTGTTTTGTAAGGTATTGTAATACTTAGTCCTGTTACTTATAAAAGTATTACTAAAACGGTTTCCAGTTACAACCGGGCATTCTCCCAACATATCGCCGTGATTCATATGCGCTTTTACTGCATTCGCAGAAACTTTTATAGTAACCGGAGATGATGATCCACCGTAGAATTTATGGCAGATAATAACTTTATCCTGGTTCTTAATTTTTTTACGGTTCTTAAAAGTTTCACGATCCCAGTTATACCCATACAATGCATAATCTTTTTGATAACGCTCCCAATTTCTATTTTCTTTCCTGTTATTATTTGCATTCTTATTATCCTTACCAAATTCATCATTTTTGTCCTTATTCATTTTGTTTTCATTCTTGTCATCCCTTCTGTCATCATCGCTTTTATTTTTGCCATTGTTTTCTTTATACTGTTTACCAGGTTTTCCCTGATCCTGATACTGTTCTTTATTTCCCTTATTCCCATTATTGCCTTTATTACTTTTTTCCTGCTGTGTAGAAGCCATCAACAGCATAGCAGAGATTAATAGTATAGAGGAGCCGATTAATTTAATTTGCTTTTTCATAATTATTTTTTATGGGGTTTCTTTAAATTCTGAATCCAGTTTTTCCAGGGAAGCTTCCACTTTTTTGGTTTGGTCCTCTAATTTATCGGAAGCCTCTTTAATTGCTCTGGATGTAGAATCCATTGTTTTAATTTCAGTTTGTTCCTGTGTGTTTGTTTTCTGCTCTGTGCAGGCAGTAGCAAACAATATGGCTGTAAAAAAAGGCAAGGTCAGTTGCTTAATAAAATGGTTCATTGAAGTAATAATTAGGTTAAAAAATTATACCGCTAATAGCAGTAACTAACTATTATAAATGACAATAATCTATCCAAAATGTATAATCAGAAGGCTGACTTTTTTTAAGTGTATTTTAAAAGACGGTTGATGCGTTTTGAATAATAAATGCAAGGATTGGGTATTTTAATACCCAAATAAAACCCATATCTTTCTAATTAAAAGAATGTTCATTAAATTTAGAAGCTTTTTGAGTTAACTATTTTAAATACCAGCTTCGGTTTTTTA
>JBBRFX010000137.1:0-10917 GCA_038241275.1 Chitinophagales bacterium | reverse complement strand
AATTATGCTGCAAACAATATTACAGAAGGACAATACTATGTGGGGCCAAGCCCGCAGGCGTGGAACCCGGCATTAAGTAATTGCACCGATCACACAACAGGTAACGGAAATATGCTTTTAGTAAACGGATCGCCTGCTCCTAATGTAAACGTGTGGAGGCAAACTGTAGCGGTTACGCCAAATACCAACTATGCCTTTTCATCGTGGATACAGGCGCTATATCCCCCAAACCCTGCACAGCTCAGCTTTTCAATCAATGGTTCAGACATCGGCACTTTAATTACAGCCAGTTTACCCACCTGCACCTGGACGCAATTTTATACCACCTGGAACTCTGGTAATAACACTACAGCATTAATTTCAATAGTTAATAAAAACACTTTGGTACAAGGCAATGATTTTGCCCTGGATGATATTTCATTTGCACCGGTATTTATAAAAAGAGACAGTGTAAAAATTAGGGTAGATACGCCACTGGTAAGAACCCTTGCAGACACGGCGGCCTGCCTTAACACAATTACAACGCTTACAACTACTGGTGCGGTAAGCTATAGCTGGACTCCGGCCACCGGGCTGAGTGCAACAAATATTGCAAACCCTATTGCTTTGCCAGCCGGCACAACCCAGTACATTGTGAGCGGAACAAATAATTTTGGATGTGTTGCAAAAGACACGGTTACGGTTATGGTAAAACCTGCACCGGTTATTACGACATCAGGCGATGATACCATTTGTGTAAACCAGTCTGTTCCCTTGCAGGCATCTGGAGGCACTGCCTATAGCTGGTCCCCTTCCGCCACTTTAAGCAATGCTATTATTTCAAATCCTGTTGCAAGCCCTACAGCAAATACCGTTTATACAGTTTTGGTAACGGGAACGAACAGTTGCACGAATAAAGATTCAGTAAAGATTTCATTGAAGCCATTGCCTTTATTTTCAATTTCGGCTGATAAGTCGATATGCGTAAACGGTAAAGCGCAATTAACTGCTGGCGGCGGAACATCTTATTTGTGGAGCCCGGCGGCATACCTTAACAATACAACCATTAGCAATCCTATAGCTACCGTTTCGGCCAATACTTTATTCTCCGTATTAATCAGGGATAGCATTTGCAATCTATCTGGCACGTTCACCACAAATGTTAGGACTGATCTTGTGCCTCCGATTATTACTGCGTCAAAATCAAATGATATTGATTGTGTGTTTAGCAATGCTCAATTGATGGCCACCGGCGCCAATGTATATACCTGGTCGCCTGCAGCTTCCCTTTCTAACAGTACCATTGCCAATCCCATAGCCACTCCTCCTCTTACACAACAATATACTGTAGTGGGCACTGACAGTACCAACAACTGCAAATCGCAGGACACACTAACTGTATTTATTAAAGGAGCTACCAATCCTAAATCCTATATCCCAAATACATTTACACCCAATGGAGATGGCAAAAATGATTGCTTCAGGGTAAGAGATTTTGGAACCGTAAAAATTGTAGACATCATTATTTACAACCGATACGGCAACCTTGTATTTGAAACTAAAAACGCAGCAGATTGCTGGAATGGATATTACAAAGGGCAACCTGCCGAAGTGGGTAATTATGTTTATTATATTAAAGTATTGAATGATTGCGGAGAGGAAATTAAAAAAGGGAATTTGTTGTTGTTAAGGTGATAACTGCTGCTTTTATTCCTATTTCTCAGATAAAAAATATTGCTTAATTTTAAGTTATGGGAATTACGCAAAAAATATTACCACATTACACTTACGAAGACTACAAGATTTGGGAAGGTAAATGGGAATTGATTGATGGTTTTCCGATTGCCATGAGTCCGTCGCCGGTGCCAAAACATCAGTTGGCTGCTGCATCGCTAATAATTGAAATTGGGGTAGCTTTAAAAAAATGTAATAATTGCCGGATATATGATGCCATCGATTATTTGATTAAAGAAGATACTGTTGTGCAGCCCGATATTATGGTACTTTGCAGCAAGCCCACGAAAAAATTTATTGATTTTACTCCTTCTCTTGTTGCGGAAATTCTTTCGCCTTCCACCGCCCTCAGAGACCGCAACACAAAGTTTGAGTTGTATCAAAATGAAGGCATTAAATATTACCTAATCGTAGATGCGGATGCAAAAACAATTGAGATATACCAGTTGTTAAATAACAGCTATACACTTGTGAACGAAATTGCTGCAGAGTGCTTTGAATTTATATTTGAAGGCGAATGCAGGGCCAACGTGAACCTTGCAGATGTTTGGAAAGAATAATGATCAGCAATATCAGAAGGAAAGTTTTTCTAAATCATCAAGATCCTTGTACCTGCCCGCTGCCTTTTTAGCTTTTACCAATTGTTGATAGCTGATGAATCTCACTGTAAGATCCTGGTCTATAAAAAGCTGCGAAGAACTGAATACTTCTTCAAAATTTAACCCCTTAACTTTTTTCATGATGTCTATACTTACCGGCGCAATGCCATAAGTAAAGATTTCTATTGCATCATTATCCAGAAAATTTTGTTCCGATAAATCTGTGGTAGGCAGACCAAAATTTAGTAAAGCTTTACGCAGTTTTAAATAGTTTTCTTTTGTAGTATTTACCCAGATGTCAAGATCGCCGGTAGTGCGGCGATAACCATGAAGTATCACTGCATAGCCACCCACCAATACATAATCAACATCTGTATCATTGAGCACTTTTATAAAATCCCTGAAATCGTCATTAAAAATATTGCCCACTATTGTGAATGTTTACGCATGCCGGTCAATTCTTTAACCATCTTTGGGGGATTCTCCGGATCAATACCATAAGCCATACAGGTAAGGTACCAGGATTGTTTTATTCTTTCGCTCAACGGCACATCTGCAGAAAAAATTTTATTACGTTCTGCTTCAGCATGAGTTTGAGCTGTAAAAATTGTTTTATCTAATTTGTACATATTCAAATTTACAATATTCCGGCAGTTCAAGAAATTATCAAAATAGAATCAACCTAGATTAGCCGAAATGACCAATGACCAATGACCCGGTACACAGCCACATCCAGTTAACCCCTACTTATGTATCTCACTCGTAAAATGAAATTCTATATCCGGGTTATTGGTACGTTCTGTATTTAAGAACCATTCGCTTTGGGCAAGGTAAACGGGGTGCCCGTCTTTATCTTCGGCAATATTGGCCTGCTTGTATTTGGTAAAATCTTCCAGCTTTTTTGGATCCTTGCTGGTGATCCAGCAAGCCTTGTAAAAAGGCAGGCTGTTCATTTGCACAGAGGCGCCATATTCCTGCAAGAGGCGATATTGAATTACTTCAAACTGCAGTTCGCCCACACAACCGATGATTTTTTTATTGCCGCCAAACTGTGTGTATAACTGGGCAACACCTTCATCTGTTAATTGCGACAGGCCCTTTTCCAGTTGTTTGGTTTTCATCGGATCTTTATTGATCACTTCCTTAAATATCTCGGGAGAAAAACTGGGAATACCGGTAAAGAAAAACTTTTCTCCTTCGGTGAGCGTATCTCCTATTTTAAAATTACCCGTATCAAACAAACCAACCACATCGCCGGGATAAGCTTCTTCTATCACATCTTTTTGGCGAGCCAAAAAACTATAGGGATTGCTGAAGCGTACCTCTTTTTCGAGCCTTACATGTTTGTAATAAGTATTGCGTGCAAACTTTCCGCTGCACACTCTTAGGAATGCAATCCTGTCCCTGTGCTTGGGATCAAGGTTGGCGTGTATCTTAAAAATAAAACCACTAAACTTTTCTTCTTCCGGTTTAATATCTCTTGTAGTGGTGTGCCTTGGCCTTGGGGTAGGCGCAATTCTTATAAATGCATCCAGCATTTCTTTTACACCAAAATTATTGACGGCACTGCCAAAAAAAACAGGGGCCGTTTTTCCCGCCAGGTAATCGGCAGTATCCAAAGCTCCGTATACACCATCAATCAATTCTACATCTTCCCTAAGTACATTGGCATCTTTTTCTCCAATTTTTTCATTCAGTATGGCATCATTCAGATCGTTAATTTCCAATACATCTTCATCATTACCTTTTGTGCCTGCGGCAAACAAAACCAGGCTCTTATTATACAGATCATATACACCTTTAAAATCTTTTCCGCTGTTGATGGGAACGGTCATGGGGTGCAGGTTGATATGTAATTCATTTTCTATTTCTTCCAAAAGATCAAACCGGTTTTTGCCATCCCTATCCATCTTATTAATAAAAACAATCACGGGTGTTTTGCGCATGGCAATAACTTCCATCAGTCTCCTTGTTTGATCTTCCACGCCATTCACACTGTCAATCACCAATACCACACTATCTACAGCAGTAAGGGTGCGGTAAGTATCTTCAGCAAAGTCCCGGTGACCCGGCGTATCCAGCAGGTTAATCAGGTGCCCGTCATATTCAAAAGTCATCACACTGGTAGCTACACTTATACCACGCTGCCGTTCTATCTCCATAAAATCACTGGTAGCATGCTTTTTTATCTTATTGCTTTTTACGGCACCCGCAGTTTGAATGGCACCTCCAAACAACAGAAATTTTTCTGTTAAGGTGGTTTTACCGGCATCCGGGTGAGAGATAATCGCAAAAGTTTTTCGCCTGTTTATTTCATTTATATACTTCATAAAGTGCGCAAAGATAGGAAAAGGATCAAGAGGTTCAAGAGGTTCAAGGTTCAAGAGGTTCAAGAGGTTCAAGAGGTTCAAGGTTCAAGGTTCAAAGTTCATCGTTTAAGATGTTTAAGGTTTAACGTTTAAGGTTTAAGGTTTTTTATAATTGAGCATTTATTCGAATATCAGAAAGTTTAGCTATGTGCTATGGAGAATTATTGACCAAGACAACTGTTCCTTTCACCTTTCACCTTTCACCTTTTTACTTTTCACTTTTGACTTTTGACTTTTGACTTTTTACTTTTTACTTTTTACTTTCCCCCCGTCCCTTCGGTCCTGCATTCACCATTCACTATTCACCATTCACCATCCACCCTTTCTGCATTGTGAATTGACGCATTGAACTTACCTTTGAATCATGGCAAAAACGCTGAATATTTTAATCAACTCTTTACGCCTTACCATACAGGAATTAAGAGTAAATAAACTCCGTACAGGTCTTAGCCTTACCGGTGTGGCCTTTGGTATTTTTTGTATCATAGGAGTGCTGGCTGCTGTAAACAGCCTTGAGCGTAATATTCAAAGCGAAGTACAGAGCCTGGGCAACAATACAATTTATATAGACAAGTGGGATTATAGTGGCGGACCCGATCAGCCTTTCTGGAAATTCAAAGCAAGGCCTGTGATGAAATATGAAGAGGCAGATATGATTCGCCAGCGTGCCGTTTTGCTGGATGATATTTCTTTTTTACTGCAAACAAGATCAGCCATTTCTCATAAGGACGATTTAATACCCACTGCAAGTGTGTATGGTATTGTAGAATCACAGATGACACTTCAGCCCATTAAGTTTGAAGAAGGCCGTTTTTTTTCGCAGGCAGAATTTAGCAACGGCAGTAATATTTGTTTATTGGGTTTTACCAATGCCGAAAATTTATTTGGCACAACAGCAAGGGCACTGGGTAAACAAATAGATGTAAAAGGAAAAAAAGTAACAATTGTAGGTGTTATAAAAAAAGAAGGCACCAATTTTATTGGCTGGGATTATGATAATTGTATTATGCTGCCTTATAAATTCTGCAAACAAATATTTGATGAGAAAAATTCCAACCCTATATTAATTGCCAAGGGAAAAGACGGGGTAACAACTGCTGCATTAACGGATGAATTAAAAGGTATCATGCGCCAGGTAAGAAGGCTGAGTCCTACACAGGATGATAATTTTTCTTTAAACAGTGTGGAAGCATTTAGTAAAGCCATTACCGGTTTTTTTTCAATTTTGAATATTGTTGGAGCTATCATTGGCGGCATCAGCCTTATCGTTGGATTATTTGGCATTGCCAACATTATGTTTGTAACCGTAAAAGAAAGAACCTCTGTGATAGGGCTTAAAAAAGCCATTGGTGCCAAAAGCAGCAGCATATTATTTGAGTTCCTGCTGGAAGCAGTTATCCTTTGTTTTATGGGTGGCGCTGTAGGTTTGCTCTTTGTATTTATAGGTACTAAAATATCAAGTAAGCTGTTGGATTTTCCCATTTACATTTCTATACCCATGCTTATAACCACTATTATCGTCTGCCTTGTAGTAGGCATCATTGCAGGTATTTTTCCTGCATCCAGAGCTGCCAAGTTAGATCCTGTGGTGGCGATACGGAGTTGATAGGGTTTAAGAGGTTCAAAAGTTCTATGTTCAAAGGATCAAGGTTTAACGTTTAAGGTTTTTTTAAAGCGCTGGTCTTTTTTGTATCTTCGATACTTTAAAATTTTTTTGACTTTTGACTTTTGACTTTTGACTTTTGACTTTTGACTTTTGACTTTTGACTTTTGACTTTTGACTTTTGACTTTTTACCATTCACTTTTCAACTAATCAACCTTGTCTATCACAATCCTTGCTATAGAATCTTCCTGCGATGAAACATCGGCCTCCGTTTGTAAAGACGGAGCAATTCTTTCCAACATTATTGCCACACAAAAAGTGCATGAGCAATATGGAGGAGTTGTGCCGGAACTGGCCAGCAGGGCGCACATGCAAAATATTGTTCCGGTGGTAGATGAGGCAATTAAAAAAGCAGGAATAGATTTAAATCAAATTGACGGCGTTGCCTTTACACAGGCACCGGGCCTTATCGGCGCATTGCTGGTGGGATCACAATTTGCCAAATCATTATCGTTGGCTTTAGATAAACCATTAATAGCAGTGCATCATATGCAGGCCCATGTACTGGCAAATTTAATTGAAGACCCCAAACCGGCTTTTCCTTTTTTATGTCTTACGGTAAGTGGCGGACATACACAAATCGTTTTATGCAATTCGCCCTATAATATGAAAATACTGGGCGAAACGATAGATGATGCTGCCGGTGAAGCATTTGACAAAAGTGCCAAACTCCTGGGCCTTCCCTATCCCGGCGGACCATTAGTAGATAAATATGCCAAAGAAGGAAATCCACTGGCTTATAAATTTACTGAACCCAAAATTCCGGATCTCAACTTTAGTTTCTCGGGGTTAAAAACATCTATTTTATATTTCCTGCAAAATGCCGGCACATCCAATGTGTATAAAGAAGCCTTTACCGCCACAGAAGCAGAGCGAAAAATATTTATCGACGAAAACCTGGCTGATATATGTGCGTCTATCCAGCACCGTATTATAAGTATATTATTAAACAAATTAAAAAAAGCTGCCGAACAAACCGGCATAAAGGAAATATGTATTGCAGGCGGAGTGAGCGCCAATAGTGGCTTACGAACAGGAATAAAAGAATTGGGCGAAAAAATGGGCTGGAAAACTTATATCCCTCCTTTTCAATTTTGTACCGATAATGCAGGTATGATAGCGATTACAGGTTATTATAAATACCTGGCAGGAGATTTTGCAGCGCTGGATATTATTCCGGGTGCAAGGGCAGAGTGGTGATGGGGGTGAATGGGGTTAATGGTGAATTGTGAATTGTGAATGGTCAATTATGTTAGACACTTTGAATTTGCAAACAAACTTCCATAATAGAGAACCTCAAACGCCTACCTTCCTTCAGATATCCTTCAAAACTCCACACACATGAGCAACACTTTCTTCAGCTTTAAACAATTCACCATACACCAGGAACGCTGCGCCATGAAAGTATGCACAGATGCCTGTTTGCTGGGGGCCTATACTGCGGCACTACTGAATGATGTTGAAATAAAGCCAAATTACATTTTGGATATTGGCACAGGAACCGGTTTATTGGCTTTAATGCTGGCGCAAAAAAGCGATGCCAAAATAGATGCTATAGAAATGAATGAAGCTGCAGCAGCTCAGGCAAAAGAAAATTTTTTGCAATCGCTCTGGGCACAAAACATCCATCTTATTCATAGCAGCATCCAGCAATTAGTAACAACTAAAAAATACGCTCTCATCATCAGCAATCCACCATTTTTTGAAGATGATTTGCGCAGCGATAATGCACAAAAAAATGATGCTAAACATGATACCAGCCTTACCCTGCAGGAACTGCTGAATGCTATTCACAAATATTTATCAGATGATGGTTTTGCATCCATCCTGCTTCCATATCACAGAACCAATTATTTTAAAGAAATAAGTGAGAAGGCTGGTTTATTCATCCATAAAATATTGAAAGTAAAGCAAAGCCCTCAACATACTTTCTTCCGATCCATCATCGTATTATCAAAACAAAATGGAAATATTAAAGAGGATACAATCATCATTAACGACGGCCAAAGGGGCTACAGCCCTGAGTTCACAGCATTACTAAAAGATTATTATCTAAAATTATAATTATATTTTTACGATCATTATTCTTCTGCATAAGCCCGCATGTACTCATATGTTTCCGTTAATTTTCCGTCTTTTATGATGGTAGCTCTTTCAATGATATTGCTTTCGCCTGTAATAATATCCAATAAAATATGTTTAATCAACTGCTCACCAAAATACCTGCTGGCATCCCTGGGCAATTCATTCGGAAGATTTCCTACCGCCATTATATCTACCGAATTGGGCAGGTAAGGATCCGTTTTTAAAAACATTTTTTTATCTACCCCATATATTGGATCTGCAATGCTGGAATCGCCGAGATTACAGGGCACAGAACCCATTTTATCATCTGTTACATCGGCAATAGTTTTAATTCTAAAACCAGGATCAGCCAGGTCTTCCATTTTAAAAAGACGGGGAATATCATTTTCCCAATATACCCCATTCATCAGGATGTCTGTTTGAGGCAGAAATTTTTTGAATAAGCAGTCGTATAGTTCCGGATAAGTATGAAAATGTTCCCTTTTATACGCACTCCCGTTTTTGGGCATGTAAAGATCTGCGCCTTTTAAATGTACATAAACAGGATACACAAATTCTTTTTCTAAATAATCTTCGGGTTCCACTTCGTTAATTCCCAGCAGGTTCATGATATCCAATATACCATGTGCTACCCTGCCACTACCGGTAACAGCAATTTTAACGGGAGGAATTTTTAATCCAAAATAAGTATGTACCAGGTGCTGCAGACTTTTAGTGGAATTAACCCTTTGCAATGTATAAGCACCGGTGCGGTTGCCATAAGCCATCATACCGTTATGGGCGCCTACTACTCCTGCAAAAAAACCAAAGCCAATAATACGGGCTCCATCTTCATGCTCCAGGCATTCATAATCTATCAGCGTAATATTTTTTGCAATAATAGCCTGTAACATTTGCCGGTTAGTAGACTGCAATTTTTTTGTGTGAGAAAAAAACAGGTATGTTTTACCTTTTATCAGCATATCTACCGGTACTTCTTTTATACCAAGCAATATATCACATTCCGATAAATCTTCCTTTACTACCACTCCTGCATCAAGGTATTCTTTATCGCTGAAGCAGCGGGTTTCACTGTGTTGAGCTATTACCGTAATATCTGTGCGGTTCTTAAGAATCCACTTACATTGTGCCGGTGTAAGTGCTACCCGGTTATCACACGGCACTTTACCTTCTCTAATCAATCCTAATTTTAGCATGCATATAAATTTATACGGCAGCAATTTACATTTTAGATTTTATATCCGGCACGTTACATTTGCAGTATGAATTATTTCGAGTTATTTGGTTTCCCTGTTTCCCCACGGGTGGATAAAACTTTAGTATCGCAAAAATATTTTGCACTGCAAAAAATTAATCATCCTGATTTTTTTACCCAGTCTACAGAAGCAGAAAAAGAAGATGCACTGCAGCAATCTGCCGCCATCAATAAGGCTTTTACCATCTTTCAGAACGATGAAAAAACAATTGAATATTTTTTGCAGGAAAAAGGGGTTATTCAAACAGATGAGAAATACCAGCTTCCCCCCGATTTTTTAATGGAGATGATGGAACTGAACGAAACCCTCCCCGAAAAAGACGGAGTAACGCTTGCAGCAGAAATGGCCGATATTGAAAGACCTCTTTTAGAAGAAATAGAGCCTATATTGGAGAAATCTTCCACAGATATGGATAATAATGAACTGGAAAAACTAAAAGCATATTATTACAAGAAAAAATATTTGAAAAGGATTTTGGATAGATTGGGCGATTAATGTAATATTGCAACCCTTGCATGTGTTTCAAACGTTTAAACCGTTTAAAACGTTTCAGGGTTTTAACGTTGAACTTTTAAACGTTAAACCCTTAAACTTGTAAAGGCCCATGTGGCGGAATTGGTAGACGCAGCAGACTCAAAATCTGCCATTCGCAAGGGTGTGAAGGTTCGATTCCTTTCGTGGGCACCTGATATTTCAATCAATTATAAAAGCCGGTTAATTCCGGCTTTTATAATTTGCAAACAATTTACAATCATGTGCTATACTGAGTTACCAAATTGATTTCAATTGAAATATTTAGAATGGAAAAGAACTTTATTAATAAAAAAAGGTATTAAACATTCCCACATTCTTTGGCAAAAGAAATTAACAAAAAACCTAAATAACCAGGCCTGCACTTTTTTAAAACTTTACACAACCGCTTTTTGAAGCTGATGGAATTTCGGGGTTAGGTTTAACCTGCCTATTTTCTTTTCCCTGATGTAGCTCAATACCTCTTCTTTATCAAAATAAACCCTGCCCCGCTGTTTGTGTGATGGCAACCCTTGCTTTACCCAGTCTGTAAGGGTTACTAATGAAATGCGAAGAAACTTTGCTATCTCTTCACGGTTTAGTAATCCATCTACTGCTTTGGGATTTTTCTAAAGAGCCTGTTTGGTTTACAGTATACATTCGTTTACCGCTTCTTTCACCCATTTCTTAAAATCGCTTTCTGTAATAATTATTTGGTTTT
>JBBRFX010000136.1:0-11068 GCA_038241275.1 Chitinophagales bacterium | reverse complement strand
CTTATTGCCAAAAGAAGCCAAGCATTTGGCATGGTTGGATATGGATACCGAAGAAGGCATGGAGTACTGGCTGGCTATGAATTTAGCCGGCGATTATGCGAGTGCCTGTCATCATACCATACATGCAAAAATTGCAAAAGCCATTGGGGAAATTCCATTGGCTGTGGTGGAGAATCATCACAACTTTGCCTGGAAGGAAATGTGGGAAGGCAAAGAAGTAATTGTGCATCGTAAAGGCGCAACGCCAGCAGGCAAAGATGTGCTCGGCATTATACCGGGCAGCATGACGGCACCTGGCTTTATCGTAAAAGGTAAAGGCGAAGCGACTTCTATAAACTCTGCCTCTCATGGGGCAGGCAGAAAAATGAGCCGTACCAAGGCGCTGGCTAACATTACCCATGAGGCATTGCAAAAAGAATTAAAAAATCATGGGGTAAAATTAATTGGCGGCGGGTTGGATGAAGCGCCATTTGCCTACAAGGATATCCATGAAGTAATGCAAAGCCAGACAGCATTGGTAGATGTGATGGGAAAGTTTTATCCTGCCATTGTGCAGATGGATGGGAGCGACCCAAGAAAGTTCAGGAAGCGGAAAGAAGAAGTGGTAGGGGAATAGTGTGTTATTTAATAATGGCCTGTTGCGTAAAGCAGCAGGCCATTTTATACGATCAGTGTATAATCCTCCCTATGATTATTGGTGATATTTTTTACGAGGTAAACCTCTTCTTCAAAATCAAAACATATAAACCATGTTGTTGCAGTGTTTACTTTGTAGCTACAGTAGTAAGATCCGAATTTGTTATTTTTTGTTTTCTTATGCTTTTGGAGTGGAATGGTATAAATAAAGTTGATGATATCGTCTACGTAAGCGATGGCAGTTTCAACGAATCCAAAATATTATTTGTCATGCAGTATAAAAACAAGGTCAAATAACTTGTTTTCGAGGACTGGAAGAATGACTATTTTTGCCATGCAGCTTTCACTCTTTTATGCATTTTCTTTCTAAAATCTTCTAATGGAATTGCTGATTCACATTCTAGCTGAAAAGTTGTTTTTTCCATTACCCCCAATTCATACAGCATTGGAGTTATCAATGCCCTGTGTTTTTGAACATCAATTATAACATGGGTTATTTCTCCCTTTGTATTTTTTTTGGTCGCTATCCCTGCAATACGTGCCATGTTGTAGAATTTGTTTTTTAAAAGTTACAAAATTTTATTTAAGCTCGTTAACCAAACAATGGTGTTTTATACGATACTCATTAGGGTAAAAAATGATTTTAAATAATTAAAGACTTCACATTAGAGCGAATATAAAATTTTAATCACTTTGCATTCAATTGCCCTTTAATTCCCTTAAGGTCGTTGATGATTTTTTGTAACCGGGTATCTTCCTTTTTTAAATTTCTTTTTCCTAAATAAAAATATGCAAAGAGCATCCAGGCAACATACACCCCAATAAAGATAGAAACAGTTAGCAGTGGCCTGCCTGTAAAAATCTCCACGAGGTAAACGCCCATAGCAATATTGAGCAGGATATAATACAGCGGCATGTTCCATTTGTTTTGTTTTTTTCTAAGATCGTAGTAGGCTTCCCATTGCTGCAGGTGGGCCGCTGGTGCTACGGTTTCATTGATGTTGCTAATTTTTTTATAAAGGCTGTACATCAAGCCCGCCTGCGCCAGGCAAACGATACAGATCAAAACCATGCCGCCATAAGTGTACCAATGGGTGAAATTGAAGCCGCCAAAAATAGCCATTGCTGCAATTAATATAGCCGTGAGCACCAGCATGATGGCACCGCCCAGTTGTTGTTTTTGTAATTTCATTTTTAAAGTTTTTGAAGTTTTACCAATGTTGGTTAATGACGGAGATTGCTCTGCCGACGCTGGCTTTTGCCACATATCTTTTAAGGAATCAAAGTCTTGCATAGCTGTTGTATATTTCTGTGAGTTGTTTCTTTATCCTGTGAATTTTTACTCTCAGGTTATTTTCTGTAATGCCGGTAATGCTGGCAATCTCTTCGTAAGGAGTATCTTCCAAAACCATCGTTATTACCAGTCTGTCTGTTTCCGGTAATTGACTGATGCATTTGTATAATAATTGCACTTCCTGTTCTTTTGTATTAATATCATCGGGCAGCATTACAAAATGACTGTTTTCAATATCTACAAGTGTCTCTTTCTTTTTCCGAAGCTGAGTCAAACAGGTGTTCACCGCTATCCTGTAAATCCAGGTACTCCATTTAGAATCGGCTCTGAATTTTTGCATGTTATTCCACACAGCGATGAATGTTTCCTGCAGTAGATCCTGTGCAAGGGCAGCATCGCCTGTATAGCCGAGGCAAAGTTTTTTTATGCCTGCTGCATATTCGTTATAGAGTGCCGTAAATTGTTCTTGCTGATTCATTCCTACTTAAAACTAATTGATTCAAATATAAAAGGAAGTACTGTTTTTTATTGCTTTTATTTAATTTAAAAAGAGATCCAATTCATTGTAAAACCAGTTAGGCTGATCGTACATAATAAAATGTTTACTGTTTGCCACATGAATGGTGGCTCCTGGCAATTGTTTAAATTGCTGCCCGATTAATTCGAAGCTTTTGTCTTTGGTTTCATAAATGCTTCCCAGCACCAACACCGGCGACGTAATACTGGCAATGTCTTTTCTAAGGTCGGTGGTTGCCAATTCAATCAATGCAAGCCCGAGCGTACGGCGATTGCTGCGGTACTGCCAGGTAGCAATCTCTCTTGCCTTTGCCGTATCGTTCACCTGCCAGAACAATGCTTTTGCTGTTTTATCAATAAAGCCGCTGTCTGGCAGGCTTTCAAAACTCTTTACGGCGGCTTCAGCATTGTACATCGGGCTTTTCTTTAGCGAGTCTGCGTTGGCATTGGGGTTTGATAGTGCAGAGAGAAAAGGCATACCATCTACACAAACCACTTTGCCAAAAAGTTGAGGTGCTGTACTGCTCACCCACAAGCCCATGAAGGATCCCAGGCTGTGCCCAATAATAATGGGTTTAACTAATTTTTTTGTCTGCACGTAACGGATAATTTCGTCCCGTACCGTTTTTAAGATGGGGGTATCAATAGGTGCTACGCCGGCAAAACCCGCAATGGTTAGCACGTGACATTCATAACGGTTTTCTAAATGAGCTACTGTTTCTTTCCACACATCGCCGCTGCAACTAAATCCCGGGATGAGTAGTATGGGCTGCCCCTTGCCCGTAATTTCCACTTTAAATGCTTTGGACTGGGCATTGCAATAAAGCAGGGTTGCAGTTAAAATCAAGCTGGTCAGTATCTTTTTCATAATGAGTTCTATTAGTTGGTTTGTAATTTGATGATTGCTTATGTACCTATAAGATGCAGCACCAAAACAATTATTACAGATTAATTAAAATATTTTTTCAAGATGCAAAGCAACCGCATAAATTGGCTGCATGGGGGAAGGCTTTTACCAAGCGAAGCCTTAAGATTTCTGATATTTTTTGTAATGAACCGCCTGATTCGCTCAATAGCTGCCCGCTAAACAAAATACTTTATTTTTACACCTCATAAAAAATTGCATGCATACAATCTCAGATCAAATAGTAGCACTGTTTAAACAGCATCATGACGACCCTATCACTGCCGTAGATAAACTACCCAGGGCCGGTAGCGACCGTCATTATTTCAGAATATTTACTGCTGAAAAAAATTATATAGCTACATATGGCGAAAATGTAAAAGAAAACGAATCCTTTATTTATTTTTCAGAACATTTTAATAAGAAGGATTTACCTGTGCCGGAGATCTATCAGATAAGCGATGATACCTGCTGTTACATACAGGAAGACTTTGGTAACACTTGCCTGTTGGATGTATTGGAAGCGGAGGGATTTACCACAACTGTATATGAGTTGTATAAACAAAGTCTTGCAAAACTGGCCCGGCTACAGGTAAAAGGCCATGCAGGAATGGATTACTCCAGGTGCCTTACCAACGAGGTATTTGGCAAGCAAGCAATCATGGCGGACCTGCTGTATTTTAAATACTATTTTTTAGATGCATTGGCCAAGCCATATGATAAGCAAAAACTAATAGACGATTTTGAAGCGTTGAGCAATTATCTGTCCCATACAGAATACAAGTATTTTATGTTTCGTGATTTTCAAAGCCGGAACATCATGGTGAAGGAAGATAATTCTGTCGGTTTTATAGATTACCAGGGCGGTATGAATGGCGCACCACAATATGATGTGGCGTCCCTGCTGTGGCAGGCAAAGGCAAACCTGCCCGACGACTGGAAACAGTACCTGCTGGATGATTACATCAATGCCTTTGAAGAAGAAGTGGGCAATACTATAGACCGGGATGTGTTTAGCAGCCAGTACCATGGCTACGTACTTATAAGGTTGCTACAAGTATTAGGCGCCTATGGGTTCAGGGGTTTGTTTGAACGCAAAGCACATTTTTTAAATAGCATACCAGGGGCATTGCATAATTTAAAATGGTTTGTCAACAATCAAAGCGTTGGTATTGCAGTGCCTGAATTTAAAAAGGTGTTGGAGTATTGTATTAGCGATGATGTGATAGCGCAGTTTACACCGGTGCGGGCAACAGAGGCTACACCCTTGCGAATAGTGGTTAACAGTTTCTCGTATCTTAAAACAAGTTACCCCATAGACGCTACCAACAATGGCGGTGGTTTTGTTTTTGATATGAGGGGTATTTTAAACCCCGGCCGCTATGATGAATATAAATATTTGACCGGTCATGATAAATCTGTTAAAGACTTTTTGGAACAACAAACAAAAATGTACGAGTTTTTAAATGGTGTTTACAGTGTGCTTGATATTGCCGTGGGCAATTACATTAAGCGGGACTTTGAGCATTTGTCTATCAACTTTGGCTGCACCGGCGGGCAGCACAGAAGTGTGTATGCTGCCGAGGCTGTAACCCGCCACCTTAAAAGTAAATTTAATGTGCAGATAGAACTTTCGCACTTGAATAGTCATAACTGGCTGAGGGAGCTGCCCCCCCGCCCCTAAAGGGGAGCTGCCCCCCCGCCCCTAAAGGGGAGAAGCCCCCCCGCCCCTAAAGGGGAGCTTTGCATTAATTTTGTTACTTACTTTGATTTACTTGTTTATTACTAATGAAAGGTGAAAATAAAAATATGCACTTTGGCGCTCCGAATTTTCTTTTTAAAAGAGCGGAAGATCTAAGGAAATTTTGTACCTGGGAGGAAGAAATAATGTGGGGATGTTTATCGGGTAACAAATTGGGCGTAAAATTTAGAAGGCAACACCCATTGTTATTTTATATCGCAGATTTTTATTGTCATCAATTAAAGTTGGTAATTGAAATCGATGGCAGCATACACAATAAAAAGGATGTAAAAATAAATGATGCCATACGGCAAAAAGAAATTGAAGAATTGGGAATAAGTGTTTTAAGATTTACAAATAGTCAGGTAAAAAATGAAATTGCATATATTTTGAAACAGATCAACAAAAAAATAGAAGAATTAAAAGGTAATGAAAGCCCAGGCACGCCCCCGCCCCTAAAGGGGAGCTGGCCTGATGCTGGTTAAAGTTTAAAAAATAATCCCGAAATAATATTGAAACAGATCAACAAAAAAATAGAAGAATTAAAAGGTATTGAAACCCAGGCACGCCCCCGCCCCTAAAGGGGAGCTGGCCTGATGCTGGGTAAAGCTTAAAAAATAATCCCGAAATAATATTGGAACAGATCAACAAAAAAATGGAAGAACTAAAAAGTATTGAAACCCAAAGCTCCCCTTTAGGGGCGGGGGGGCACGCAATGATCCTCGCCGCAGGCCTTGGTACCAGGCTTAAGCCATGGACAGATCATCACCCCAAAGCGCTGGTAATGGTAAATGGCAAATCTCTGTTGCAAAGAAATATTGAATATTTGCAGCAGTTTAATATCAATAATGTTATTGTAAATGTTCACCATTTTTCTAACCAGATCATTAAAGCTATTCATGATAATAATGGCTGGGGATCTGCAGTGCAGGTAAGCGATGAAACGAATGAAGTGTTGGAAACCGGTGGAGGTTTAAAGAAGGCGGCCGCTTATTTACAGCAATCAACGGAACCTTTTGTGTTGATGAATGCTGATATTCTTACAGACCTTAATCTTTCTGCAATGCTGCAGTTTCATTTGCAACATAAGCCCCTGGCCACCCTTGCTGTTACCGGCAGAGCCACTTCCCGTTATTTATTATTTGATGAAAATAAAAAAATGTGTGGCTGGATGAATGAGAAAACAGGCGAGCAAAAAGGATTGCCTGGCAATAAATATGCATTCAGCGGTATTCATATTATTTCGCCTGCAATATTTTCTTTAATAAAAGAAGATGGCAAATTTTCTATGATTGATGTTTATCTCCGGCTTGCAAAATATCATACCATATTGGGCTACAACCATAGCGAGTCTTTGTTGCTGGATGTGGGCAAACCCGAAAGTGTAGCCATCGCAGAAAAATTATTTGTGTAGCATTATAGTAAGTTGATTAATTGCCACCTGCATCTGCCGGGGCACCAAATGTTTCCTGCTTTTCTTCTTTTGGCTTAATACCAAAATTATATCTAACGGTAACACCTATTCTTCGGGTATCGTTCAGGCGGCTACCGGCAGCATTAATGCCTGCCTGCTGAATATTAAATTGGTATTGATTGGTGCGCAGAATATCATTACCCGATAAAATAATATTCATCTTCTTTTTAAGTATGGCTTTATTTAAAGAAATGTTTAACTGGCCAAAAGTTTTTAATTCATAAAAATTCTGTAATCCTTTCAGCCGCATAAATCCGTTTAAAGAAATATTAAAAGTAGGGGTGGGTTTATAATTGTGGTACATAAAAAAAGTCCAGCTTCCTCTTTTATAATTTAATGGCCGGCCCTGGTAAAAACCGGTATAGTTGCTCAGGTTGTGTTGTGCACCCATATAAAAAAAATATTTTCCCCCGGGGGGAATACCACCCACAAAGCGCAGGTACATTTCTTTGTTGCGGCCAAGATTATCAAAAGTGCGATAAACAATTTTTGTAGAATCATCCTGGTAGGTTACGCCGGTAAAAATATCTTTTATGTCATTTACCCCGATAGAGAAGATGGGGAAATCATCTGCCATGATATTAAACTCATAATTGCTGGTAAACTGCGGACGCAACCTGGGATTTCCCGCTTCATAAAGATATTGATCTATATATTTTGGATAAGGGTTCAGTGCCTCGTAATAAGGCCTGCTGATGCTGCGGCGATAGATAGCACTACCCATTAGTTTAAAGCCAAAAACTTTTGCAATTCCCTGGCGCAGGTATACGTAAGGAAAAAGATCTGTGCGTTTAATGCTTAGAGAAGTGTCCTGCGGAAAATATTGATTACCGCTGATATCTGTATGCTCTAAACGAATACCCGGCTTAATGGTAAAGCCGCCAAAGGTTCTGGCTATTTGAAGATAAGCAGCACTAATCTGCTCCCGGTAGCGGAATTTATTGCTTTGAAAACTATCCAGTTTTGCTCCGCTGCCATTGTCATTAAAATAAATGGCGCTGTTACTGCTCCTGCTATAATTAAATTTGCCACCTGCTTCCAGGGAAAATTTATTTGGCAGTTTTAAAGTAAGATCTGTTTCTATCGAAAAAATATTTTTCCTGTTGTTAATGTCTCCATCTCCAAATAAAGAAGGGGCCAAAGGAAGTGTAAAACGGTTTTCATAAAGCTGGTTAGTGTTGGTATTAACGTAATCATAATCTGCTTCCAGTTCCCATTTACTGCCCAGCGTATCTATTTTATAATTGGCATACCAGTCGTTGCTAAAAAAATATGAGGTCCCTTTATTATTGATAAGAGATTGATTTTTTTCCGGTAAATATTGATTGCTCAGGTAATTAATATCAATATCATTTTGAGCACTGCTGTTATTGTTATTGGTACTTAACCTAAAATCATATCCTGCTGTCCATTTTTTACTTATTTCAATATCCAAACCACCTGACAGGTAATGATTGAGTGCAGGATATTTGGTATACGATTGTTGCTTAACAACAGAGTTGTCTCTCAATACAAAACGATCACTTTTAATTTCTTCAAAATTATTACGGTCTGTAAACTGGTAAGATAATGTGCTGTTGATTTTATTAATACTGCGGTTAAGATTAAAACCTGCCGTAGCCGTATTAAATCTGCCTTGGAAAAAACCTGCATTTACACTTCCGCTGGTACCCAGTTTAATTCCTTTTTTTAGTACAATATTAATGATGCCGCCACTGCTGCTTGCATCGTATTTTGCAGATGGAGTGCGAAGGATTTCTATTTTGGTAACGCTGTTGGCCGGTAAGCTTTTTAAAAGGGAGGCTAAATCTGCAGCGCTTAGTTTTACTTCCCGCCCGTTTATTTGTATGGTGGCCGGCGTGGCACTGTTCAGATAAACAGCCCCATCCTGGTCTACTACCGCACCCGGTGTTTTTTCTAAAACTTCGTAAGCATTGGTGCTGCTGTTGGCCAGCACTTCTGCATCCACAATGGTTTTATCATCTTCCTGTTTTATCAATGGCTTGCGTGCCACTACAGTTACATTGCCAAGCTCGCTTGTTTTGTGTTGCCATGTTATCACAAGTGTCACAGCACTGTCCTGCACCTTAATATTTTCCTGTATGATTTGCATACCGGAAGCAGTGATTTTTAAAAAATAAGTTGATGGTTTATTTACTTCAAAAAATTGTTTGTCTTTGATGGTTTTGGTGTTGATGACTAAACTATCCGGCAGGCTGTATAAAATAATGGTACCCTCAGGCAGGGGTTCACTGCTTTTATTATTTACTATAATATTTACCCTGGTAGTTTGGCAGTATGCGTTAGTGCAAAAAAACAAAGCAAGTAGGAGTAATTTTATTTTCACTGGATTACTTTAAATTAATTGGTTAAAAAAAAGGCACCTGGAAGATGCCTTAAAAATATTATTCAGCTAAATATGAATCTGTTAGAATTTAATTTTTCTTTTCAAACAGATCTTTTTTGTCTACCACTTTTATAAGGGTGCCATTTTTTAATGTTTTACTCACCACATCATAAGGGCCTGTAATCACTTCCTGTCCTGCTTTTAGGCCACCCGTAATTTCTATATGGTTAATGTCCTGAATACCGGTTGTTACTTTTACCCTTTTAACCTTGTTGGAAGAATCTTTTACAAATACAACCACATCAAGGTCATCAATGCTGTTGCTTGTAGTGGTGGTAGCAGTAGTAGTATTATCTTCTTTTTTCTTGCTGCTTGATTTTACGTTTAAGGTATCGCCTTTGTCCCGGGTTGTAACGGCATTAATGGGAACGCTTAAAACATTTACCTGCCTGCGGGTTTGAATATCCACATTGGCACTCATACCCGGGCGAAAAGGAAAACTTCCTTTTCCTAAAAGATCGGTATAACTTTCCGGCAGTAATCTTATAAAAACTTTGTATTGGGTAACATCGTTGCTGGTACTGGCCAGGCTGCTGGAACCGGCAGCACCAATATTACTGCTGGCAATCTGTGTAACCAATCCTTTAAATTTTCGTCCGCTATAAGCATCAATATCTATCACAGCGCTATCGCCAAGTTTTACTTTTGGAATATCATTTTCTCCCACATCTACCCTTATTTCTATTGACGCCATATCTGCTATGCGCAGCATTTCGGTACCTACGTTAAAACTATTACCTGCTACTTTCTCTCCTTTCTTTACGCTTAATAAACTTACTACCCCGTCCATGGGAGCTACTATGGCTGTACGGCCCAAATCTGTATTGGCTTTGTCCAGGTTAGCCACAGCACTTTGCACATTGGCCTGTCCGCCACGGATACCCTGTACTGCAGCATTGTAATTAGCATTGGCCGATTTGTAATTAGCATCTGCAACATTAAATTCATTCATGCTGATTACTTTTTCATCAAACAATTTTTTTTGCATATCATAAGTACGTTTGGCCTGTTCCATCTGCGCCTTTAGTGCATCTAACGCTGCACGTGAGTTGGCCACCTGGGCCTGGCTTTGCGCTACGCCGCTGGCTGCCTGGTTACGCTGAATGTTGTACACATCTGCGTATATGCGTGCCAGTAACTGTCCTTTTTTTACGGTATCACCTTCCTGCACCGTAAGCTCTGTAATCTCTCCGCTAATGTCGGGGCTTACCTTTACTTCTACTTCAGGATAAATTTTACCGCTGGCATTTACCACTTCAATAATAGTACGTACTGCAGCTTTTTCTGCTGTTACTTTAGTGCCTTCCGCTTTGCCAAATACACCAGTTTTGGATAATACAACCAGCAGCACCAGCAGAGCTGAAACAGTTATCAATACCCATTTTGTAGTCTTGTTCATATAATAGTCCTGTTTAATGGCCCCTCTCTCATACTCTCCAAAGGGAAGAAAGGCCTGGCTTATGTTTATTTTTTTAATTTTATTTTATACTAACTTCTCTT
The DNA here is from genome assembly GCA_038241275.1 of Chitinophagales bacterium. GTDB lineage: Bacteria > Bacteroidota > Bacteroidia > Chitinophagales > Chitinophagaceae > Ferruginibacter. Next base: position 596 of record JBBRFX010000136.1, on the reverse strand, counting down.
TTTTATTTTTCAGAGAATCGTGTAAGTTTTTTTTGCAAAAGGCAGGGTTTCACTTTTCTTGGTTTGAAGAAACTTCTCAAAACACTATAAGGTTACCTTGCCACCTACCCCCCACAAACACTTATAGGTTTTGGCAAGCTTTCACCTTTCACTTTTCACCTTTTCCCCCCTCACAACTTCAACCCCTGCCCCTTATAAAACTCCAGTACTTTCATCTTAAATACATAATCAAACTGGTTGATCGTATATTCAAGCTTAGCTCTCAGCATATTGTTTTGAGAAGTTATCAAATCAAATGTGCTCAGCATTCCTACTCCAAATCTTTTGTTGGCGAATGTATAAGTTTGCTCCGACGAGGACACAGATTTTGCAGATGCATTAAATTTTTCAAATGCTATCATTGCTGCATTATAGGCTTGGTAAATATCCTGTTTCAATTTTTGATCGTCCTGTTGTTTTTGCAACTGCAGGGTATTTATATTTAATTTGGTTCTTTCATAACTGGTGCGCAGGTTTCCTCCATTAAAAATAGGAACTGATAAACCCAGGCCTACGCTTTGATTCAGGTTATCGCCAAATTGAGTAGAAAAAGCATT
>JBBRFX010000135.1:0-11228 GCA_038241275.1 Chitinophagales bacterium | reverse complement strand
TTATAAAGTAGAGAAAGTAAATAAAGTACCGGCCATTGCTGCCGGCGAATTTGAAACAGATGGAAAACAATTTTTACAATTTGCCTGTGCCAATGGTTATGTAAGTGTTACAGATTTGCAACTGGAAGGAAAAAAAAGAATAGAGATAAAAGATTTTTTACGGGGATACCGGTTTGAGTAAAATTAAAATGCCCTGATTATAACAGGGCATTTTAATTTTTATAATTTTTTAGTTGTTATTTTAATTTATCCAGCAGCGTGCTGCTTAATGCAGCTTTAGGCATAACCAAACTAATCGTATTAATAGCAGTATATGCCTCACTCACATATATCAATCCATTAAATGGCCCGACATTACCCCACGAATTTTTTACAGTAAAAAAGGTTTTTCCTTCTTTAGATAAAATGGTTCCGGTAATTTGCATCAGGTGATCGTCTTGTGTAGTAAGATTCTCAAATAAATTTTGCCTGATGGATGCATCCCATTTTTCTTCCGGCGTAGCTGTATTAAAATAATCGTATTTTTTTGTGGGGCTGAGGTAAAGTGCAAAGCCATTTTGCTGACCAAAACCATTGTTGCTCACATCAGCATCCCACATAACGGTGTAACCATTTTTTAGAGCATCCTTTATTGATTGAATCATTTCATCCAGCGGAAGATTATAATAAGACCCGTTACTAAAATTATCGGGCACATCAATAATAAAATTACTGTAATAAGGTTTGTGTATAAAGGAAGTGATGTTTATATAATCATCAGCCTTAAATTTCATTAACTCTTTTGCAAAAGATTGAGGGGTATAAATTTTATCATCATAAGTAAAAGCACCGGGCAATTTACCCAAATGTTTGTCTAAAATAGTTTCAAAACCGGTTTGCCAGTAAGACGGCAACGGCTTTAAGGCAAGCATCGAATCTAAATAACTTTTCAATTCTTTTACCAGTGCACTATGATTGTGCTTTGTTTGTCCTTCGGTCAAACCCGGATAAGCCTGCTCCGGCATGGCGCCATAAGTGGCCACCGCTCTTATCACATCATGCCCCAGGCTACCTTCGCCAAATTGTGCAGTGCCCTGGCGCATCAAATAGTTTCTTGCCTTTTCTACATAAATATTTCTTACGGTAAACATTTCGCTGAGGTCTACACTGCCCAGCTTGTCTTTCAATAATTGGCTTTCTAATAATGCTGTGGTAGAAAAAGACCAGCAGGTACCCGTTTGTCCCTGGCTTTTTACCGGGGTATATAAATTGTTATAAACAGTGGTAAAATCTTTATTGGTGTGTGTACCCTGTGCCCATACTGAAATATTAAAAAGTGCAATGGCGCAAAAAATAAAAAGCTGTTTCATTATTTTTTAAAAATTTAAAGTGCAATCAAAATTACCATTGCCTGCTCCCAATTCTGCAGCGGCTGCATTACTGATGCGGATAACAAGTCCATTATTCTGGCTTAAATCCGGTATCAGGTCCAGCACTTTGGCATATACCGATTTTTGTGTGGCGTTGTTGGTAATTTTTATAAAAGACCCTGCTGCTGCAGTATTGTGCAGGCAATAATATTTTCCATCTTCCCAACCGCTGGTACTTTTAAAAATGCCGGCAATACCCTTATCCACTGTTACATTTTTATTGGCCACCTGCTTATTGTATAAAGTTTTAAAAGAACCTCCGGAAAAATCAACGGGTGTTTTTGCTGCAGCCTCCTGTTTTACAGGGCGGGCAGGCTCTGTTGTTTCCGGTTTTGTTTCGGGTGTTTTTACAACATCAGGTTCTCTTTTCTCAGGAGCCTTGGCTACAGGTGCAGGTGCAGAAGGATTAGATCCATTGTAACCAACCACCAGGTTCATTCCTTCTACCAGGCCATCACTATTAAGATTGTTCCATCTTTTAATTTCATCAATGGTTACATTGTATTTTTTACTGATACCATACAACCCCTCTTTTTTTGCAACGATGTGATAAACCGGGGCAGATCCTTTTGCCACTTCTTTTTTTACAGGGGTTGCTTTAGGCTCCCCGGGTTTTACAGGAACCGTTTCTGAAACAGGTGCCATGTTTTTTTTGGAAGGTATTTTCAACACCTGTCCAATGGTTAACCCGGTTTCAAAAGGAATGTTATTGTAAGTTGCCAATTCCCTTGGATGAACATTGTATAAACGACCGATAGAAAATAAACTTTCTTTTGGCCCTACGGTATGTGTCTTTTGCGCAGCAGCAAACAGGGGTAATAAAAAAATAAAAAATGTGATTAAATTTTTCATGTAAAAAATTTATTGATTACAAAGATGCAGCATTTTGTTGGTACAATTTCAGGCTCACTTGTTAAGAATGCGCCACTCTTTTGGATAATAATTATTTATCCTGCCGGGCAAAATCTTAATCAATCCAAGAGAAAGCCCGCTGTAGCAGATAACGGCCCATCCATTCATATTGCTATTAACTTCAATGTCTTTTCTGCGCAGGTATTGAAGGGCCGTTTCCTGATCTACCTCCACTTTTTGTAAGCTATTTGATGATAGTGTACTTAGGGCCCATTCGTGATGGGGTATTAATTCATTTCGGATAATAGTACCAATTTTTACGCCAGCTTTCTTAAAATAGAGTGCAGATTGTAACAATAAAATGGATGGCAGCAGCGTTGCCGGAAAAGCTAAAACTTCGTTCTGCCATTTAATAAATGCATATTTTTCCGGATCTTTTACATATTTATTTACCAGTTCTTTTTCTGCCCCGCTAAGCAGCGTTGGTTTATTTTTTTGTTTAATTTCTTTTGATGCTGATACAGATTCTTCTTTTTTAAAAACAGCAATAAAAAAACCTTCTCCTTTTACCTGATCAGGATAGAAACGATACCCAAAACTTTTATTTTGGTTAGAAATAGTTTCTACAATACCCCAGTCTTTTTCTATCGAAATTTGCAAACTGCTCATTTCAAACTGTTGCAAAATCCAGTCTGCAATATTTTCATCTTCTTCTGTTGAATAGGAACAGGTAGAATAAATTAAAATACCACCAGGTTTTAAACTGTCCATTACATCTGCCAGAATCCTTTGCTGGCGCTGGCTGCAAAGTTCTACATTATTAAGACTCCACTCATTGATGGCCTCCGGATCTTTCCTAAACAAACCACTGCCGCTGCAGGGTGCATCTACAACAATCAAATCAAAAAAATGAGGAAGCCGTTTAAAATGGCCGGGCTCATTATTGGTAACCACCACATTGGCAGATCCCCATTTACTCATATTCTCTGCCAAAATACTGGCCCTTGTTTTAATTATTTCATTGCTCACAAGCAGGCTATCTGCTGAAATAACAGATTGTATCAGGGTTGATTTTCCACCGGGTGCAGCGCACAAATCCAGCACATGCAGGGGCTGGGTAAGATTACAACTTTGCCTGATGGCCTGTTCTAAAAACATGCTGCTTGCTTCCTGCACATAATAGGCACCTGCGTGAAAAAGCGGATCGAGTGTAAAGGATGGCCGTTCTTTTAAATAATAGCCATTGCTGCTCCAGGGAACAGCTCCATCTATATTGAATGCGCAATGTTGAATATCAAATTTGTCCGGATTAATTCTTACGGATACTATTTGCTGGCCGGATTCATGCACCTGTTTAAAAGCAGGTTCATCAAAGCCATTGCAATTTTGAAGCGATTGTATTAAAGAATCGGGAAGGTTCAATTGATAATTTTATTCGGGTAAAGTTATGCCTAACAGCTTTAATCTTAATTGCAGGTAGTTTTTTTAAAAGCAATTGCGACAGATCATTTATAAATGCGGGAATACAGTTTTGTATAGAATGATATTAGATTGTCCTTGCATTACTAAAACATAAATGCTATTTTTAATACAAATTATACCCACCTTCCTATGGTTTAAGCAATTATATTATATGCAAACTTAAAAGACACAACCAACCAATATGAACAGAACTATGTCAGCAAAATTTAATGTAACAGACAGGAAAGCTGCCTATTTTTTGACAGTGCTTGTATTAGCTTTTGTTATACTGACTTTGACCCAAGATTTTTTACGGTCGGACTTGAAAAATTCGGCATTCTATTTTTCCGAATCATTTATGTTCAGTTCGTTTTGGTGGCTTTTTGCACCATTATTATTTACGCAGTATCTTACTGTTAAGCAAAAAAGCAGCAAGCGGTTAGAATTTCAAGTGGCTTTAATAATTCTGCCTATCTTTCTTCATCTGATTGCATTTCCGTTCTTAGTTTGGGTACTTTCTGCGGTATTTTATTATCACACTTATTTGTTTCAACAAACATTCAGATATACTTTATCCGAACACTTATACTTGTTGATATTATTTTACTCAATTCCGGTTTTATTTTTTCAATTTATTTCAAAAAAAACAAAATTGGAAGAGTCAGTTTCTGAAACACAAATCGAGTATATCGCAGATCAATTTGTCAGCATTATCATAGTATCTGAAGGAAATAAGAAGCACAGTATTATTGTTTCTGAAATTTTGTATTTTTCAGCAAACCCACCTTATATTAATCTCCATCTTGAAGGCAAAAGATACCTGCACAATGAAACTTTGAAATCAATTTCAATTAAATTAAACCCTGACCAGTTTGTAAGAGTGCATAAATCTACCATCGTAAATATTAAAATGGTTGCTTCTTACACGACCAGGCTTAATGGCGATTACGACTTAAAGATGAAAAATAATGTACAACTTCGGGTCAGTAGAAACTTTGCAACTGATTTTAAAAATCTGTTTAGTAAAACTCATCACTTTACAACAAAATAACCTCGGCTTACAATATTAAAGTTGATTTGCAGCGCCCTAAAAATGAAATTTGCAAAAAAAATCAGAAGAGATGGGAACAAAAACAACTTTTATTTTTTTAGTAATAATTACTTTTCTAATACTAAGCTGTAATGGACAAACAACAGTAAACTCTAAAAGTTCAACAGAAAAAAGTGGCATTGTTGGTGGCCCGTTTGAAAATGCTGAGTTTATGTACATTGGTATGCCTGAAAAAATCGAATCAATTGACAGCAGTGCAGGCTGGTCACAAAAAGGACAAAAACTTTTAATTACAGGAACAATTTACAAGTTAGACGGCAAAACTCCTGCACCTGATGTAATTCTTTATTATTACCATACAGATATTACTGGTATATATGCTGGCAAGCAAGGATTAAACCCAAGAGTAGTGAGACACGGCTATATTCGGGGTTGGGTAAAATCAGATATTAATGGTAAATATGCCATATACACTGTTAGACCTGCACCCTATCCAAATACAAATTTTGAAGCACATATACATCCTTGTATAAAAGAACCAAACATTGACAAAGAATATTACATTGACGAATTTGTATTTGATGATGATAAATTGCTGACAGGGGAAAAAAGAAAGAAATTACCTAACCGTGGAGGCAGTGGTATTTTAAGAGTGTTAATCTCCGGCGACCTACAAATTGCAGAACATAATATTATTTTAGGACTTAACATTCCTAACTATCCAGAAACCTTAAAAGAGGAAAAGCTTTCTGGGCTTCAAATAGGAGAAGACAATCCTTCATTCATTCCTTTTCACGCCTATGGACCAGACAAAGGAACAAGAACTTGCCCGGTTTGCAAATATGGACGCTACCACGGAATTATATTTTTTGTTGGCAACAATCCAAATTGGGACGACATTAAAAAGTGGCTAACTTTTCTTGAACAAGAAAGTACAAGCAGAAGTAAATATTTGAAAGCTTATTTTGTTTACGGCAATGAAAAAAACTACAACAAAAAAGGGAGGGAAAAAGAGTTAGAAAATATTGGATCAGCATTAAATTTAAAAAATATAGCTTTAACTTTTGTTCCCTCAATGACAGACACAGAAAGTGAAGTCAATTTAAATAAAATAAACCCTACAGTTGAAAATACTTTTATAATCTTTAGACACAGAGCAATAATAGAAAAGTATATTGACTTGAAGGCAACGGCTGAAAATTTCAAATTAATTTCAAATACGTTGGACAAAACAAAAGGCGACTATTTCAATTTATCAGAACCAGCACACAACTGACTGAAAAGGGTATGCACATAAAACGAACTTTGTAATTGTGGACTGAAGTACAATCATGAGCATTACATATCCGAGCTTTGTATTCTGCGAAATTTTGCCAGGCAACAGTTGCTGACCCGACTCATGAGTGACTACAAAAAGCAGTTGATTAAAACCGGGGGCATTTTGTGATGCTATAATATTTTTGTATTGTTATGACCCGCCCCGCACTGTTTGTGCAATGCTGCAAAATCCGCTTAAAAATAAAATGCAGGAAAAGTTGAAAAATGATTTGCCGTACAAGAGTGCGACGCAAGAATGTTTAATAGAATTAATGAAGCCCGTATCAAAAAAAATTATACCAACTTCACCTCTGCACACAAATCCTGCAACACTTTTTTTGCATCGCCAAAAAGCATGCTTGTTTTTGGTTGAAAGAAAAGATCATTTTCGATGCCGGCATAACCGGGTTTCATGCTGCGTTTGTTTACGATCACGGTTTTGGCCAGTTCTACTTCCAGGATTGGCATACCGTAAATAGGCGACTCAGGATCATTTTTTGCGGCAGGGTTTACTACATCATTGGCGCCGAGTATGAGTACCACATCAGCAGATTTAAATTCCTCATTGGCATGTTCCATCTCCTGCAGTTTTTCGTAAGACACATCTGCTTCGGCCAGTAATACATTCATGTGGCCGGGCATGCGGCCCGCCACCGGGTGAATGGCGTATAACACATCTACCCCTTTATCGTTTAATATTTTTTCCAGTTCATGACAGGCATGTTGCGCCTGCGCCACTGCCAGGCCATAACCAGGCACGATCATAACTTTATTGGCATAACTCATTACCATGGCTGCATCGCTCAGCGAAATTTCTTTGTAACTGCCCTGTGGGCCTGCATTGCCGGCTGCTGCAGTTTTGCTGCCACCAAAAGAACCTACGAGTACATTTATCAGAGAACGGTTCATAGCCTTGCACATGAGCATGGTAAGCAAAGTGCCGGCTGCTCCTACAAGGATACCGCCTGTGAGCATTACTTTGTTGTCGTATAAAAATCCACCACATGCTGCTGCCACACCGGTAAAACTATTGAGCAATGAAATAACTACGGGCATATCTGCTCCGCCAATAGGCATTACAAACAACACACCATACAATAGTGATAAAACAAAAATGATGTAAAGTAAATATCCCTGGTCGGGATGAATAATTAAAAAAGCACCCGAAGCGAGGGCGATCATTAAAAAAATAATATTTAAAACATTCTGCCCGGGGAAACTGATGTCTTTTACTTTTCCATTTAATTTACCCCAGGCAATCATACTGCCAGAGAAAGAAACTGAACCGATGATGAGTCCTAAAACGATGATTAATATTTTGCCGGTATGGCCCTCGATGATACCAGTCTCCTGTATTTCCCGGCTAAGATGGTTAAACTCTACCAACGATATCAAAGCAGCGCAGGCTCCACCCATACCATTAAACAGGCTCACCATTTCGGGCATGGCTGTCATCTTTACTTTTTTGGCTGCCAGCGTACCCACGATTCCTCCAATAGCCAGGCCGCTAAATATCCATAAATAATTGCCCAGCTTTGCTCCATCGGACTCATACAAAAAAATGGTTCCAAAAATAGCAATGGTCATACCGGCCGCTGCCAGTAAATTACCTTTACGGGCCGAGACAGGATTGGAGAGCATTTTTAAACCAAGAATAAATGTTACCGATGCAATGATGTAACAAATGGTAAGAATGTTTATTTGCATAATTAAAGCCCCCTCTATCTCCCCCGAAGGGGGGAGGACATGGAGAAGATCATGTTATAGTTTTAAATTTTTAATTTTTACCTATCTAAAAATCCTCGCTTCAATCAAAGTCCCCCTTCGGGGGATTTAGGGGGCCTTTTCCCTTTGAACATTTCCAGCATCCTGTCTGTAACCACAAACCCTCCAACTACATTTAATGTTCCCAATATCACCGCCAAAAAACCAAGCCCCAATGCAAAATAATTATCTGGCTCTGCCTGCCCCATTACGATAATGGCACCAATTACTACCACACCGTGAATGGCATTGGCCCCACTCATCAGCGGTGTATGCAATACACTGGGCACACGGCCTATCACTTCTATGCCCACAAAAATCATGAGTATTACGATGTAGATGATTTGTTGATTTTGTGAAATCCAGTTGAGTAAACTTTCCATAATTTGTTACTTTATAATAAGTCAGTAGTCAATTGTCATTAATCATTAATTAAAACATTACGAACTTACTATTGACCATTGAATTTTTGATTGACTTATTGACTATTGACTATTGACCATTCCTAAAACCCTGTCATTTGTAATTAATCCCCCATGGGTAATACAGGTTCCTTTTACCAAATCGTCTTCAAAATTTAAATTCATTTTGCCTTCTTTATCAATGATGAGTTGCAAAAAATTCAGGATATTTTTTCCGTACAATTTGCTTGCATCGCTTGGCATATCACCGGGCAGGCGGCTGTTACCTACAATACTTACCCCATGATAAAACACTGTTTCATCATTTTTTGTTTGCGATGTATTACCACCTGTTGCGGCAGCGATATCAATAATAACAGAACCATTTTTCATGGCCTGCATCATTTCATCTGTAATTAATACAGGTGCATTTTTGCCCGGAATTTGTGCCGTAGTTATTATGATATCAGATTTTGCTACACTTTCTGCAATCCTGGCTTTTTGCTTTTGCAAAAATTCTTCTGTTTGTTCTACTGCGTATCCCCCTGCTTTGCTGGCATCTGCGGCTCCTTCTACTTCCACAAATTTTGCTCCCAGGCTCATCACTTCTTCTTTAACTGCAGGCCTGGTATCAAATACTTCTACCACAGCTCCCAGGCGTTTGCCTGTGGCAATGGCTTGCAGTCCTGCTACGCCTGCGCCCAGTATCAGCATTTTTGCAGGTGGAATACTGCCTGCCGCTGTCATAAACATCGGGAAATATTTGGGGAACAAATTGGCTGCCATCAGTACAGCTTTATATCCTGCAATATTGGCCTGGCTGCTCAATACATCCATACTTTGTGCACGGGTGGTGCGGGGCAACATATCTATACTAAAAATGCTGAAGCCTTTTTCGGCCCAATCTTTTATGAGTGCGGCATTATAGAGCGGCTGATAAAAACCAAACAATACTTTTGCCTTACACAGGCTGATATCTGCGGCAGAAAGTGCATTAATAGATAAAATAAGATCTGCTTTTTGAAGGATATTTTCCCTGGAATCTGTTGTTGCACCGGCTTCTGTATATTTTTCATCATAAGCAAAAGCACGAACGCCTGCGTTTGATTCAATAATTACCTGTGTGTTCCATTTTAGAAGGGTGGCGATATGTTCCGGCAAAAGGGAAACCCTGTTTTCAAAAACTGGTTCTTTCAATACAGCAATGATCATGTGTTTCTTTGGTTTTAATGTATCCGGGGATTCTTAAAAATCCAGGATTTAGATGAATCGTAAATGGGTATCCTAATTTTAAATATCATTGAGGCGCAAAGTTAAGTGAATTTAAAATCGGATGCTGAAATGTTGCTTTTCTAAAAAATCTTTTTTTAAAAAAACAATACCAATAAAAAATAAATCGATGGTAAGGGTTACTGCTTCATGTGCCTTAATTTCTTCCCATGCTTCTTCCATTTCTTTGCTCCAGTGTATATCATCAAAAATTAATATGGTAGATGGATTTGAGACCTGCAGAAAAGTAGAAAAATATTGTAATGTGGGTATTTTTCGGTGATTACCGTCTAAAAATACCAGGTCGGGTGATAGTATGCCGGATAACAGTTTTGGTAATGTAACGGAAAAGTCACCGGGTATTAATTCAATATTTTTTAAGCCCAGCGCATTAAAATTTTGCTGTGCAATCCTTGCTATGGTTGAGGCTCCTTCTAATGTATGCAATGTTGCATTCTTGTTGCCGGATGCAAGATAGGCAGTACTGATACCAAAGGATGTCCCCAATTCTATGATGATATTGGGCTTATAAAACTGCACGATCCTGAATAATAATTGTGCAAATTTCTTAGGCTTTAGGGAAGATGCAGCAATTTGATCTACCCTGCGTTGATTGGTTTTGATAACAGTAGATCCTGCGCCAAAATCTTCTACTTCAATCACTGTTGTATCCTTAAGTAATTCCATCCTCCGCTTTTCAATGGCATTATAACAATCATATTGTTTAAGATCGTTCTTAATAAATTTGATAAAATCAAACACAAAAGGAGAATGTACCCCATGTCCCTTGCTGCTGGAAGCAGTAATATAATATTTAAGGTATTTTTTGGCTAATTGAGTTACTGAATACACTGGAAATAAGGAATAAGAAAGTTAAAATAAGAAAGTAAAGAATGCATCAAAAATTATTTCCTAACCCATGTCTGAAAAGAAAAATCATACGCATGTTTTTCATCCGAATTAAAATCTTCATTGGATGATAATACCCATTTTGCTTCATCTATTTCCGGAAAAAAAGTATCCCCTTCTAAGAATGCATGCACACGGGTCATGTAAATTTTATCGGCTATGGCCATGGTTTGTTTGTATATTTCACCGCCGCCAATGATAAATATTTCTTTACAGTTGGTTGTTTCTGCCTGCGCTAAAGCATCCTCCAGATCTTTGGCAACCCACACGTCATCTGCCTTCCAGTCATTTTTTGTGGTTATTACTATATTGATTCTGCCCGGCAATGGTTTGTTTACACTTTCAAAAGTTTTGCGGCCCATTACTACCACCATGGCCCAGGTTTTATTCTTAAAATATTTTAAATCTTTGGGTAAATGCCAGAGCAATTGGTTGTTTTTGCCAATGGTATTGTTGGTGGAAGCGGCTACAATGAGAGAAAGAAACGGCCCCTCCCCAACCCTCCCCGAAAGGGAGGGAGCCGAAGCACTAAAATTTTTTGAAATACTATCCATCTGTCAAAAGTAAATAAGAAACTTTACTATTGATACTGTTGTATCAGACTCATTAGAATTTCTTAAATCCAATATCAAAAATCTGCCATCAAAAATCTGATTTTAATTCTTCATAATCATAAACTCCACCCTTCTGTTCAACTGTCTGCCTTCCGGGTTATCGGAACCATCCGTATTGGTATTACCTGCAACAGGCTTGGATTCTCCATATCCTTTAGATACAATACGGGAGGGAGCAATT
>JBBRFX010000134.1:0-11250 GCA_038241275.1 Chitinophagales bacterium | reverse complement strand
AAGACCTATAGTAGCATCTGTCTGATAAATCATCAAACCGGCTTTCGGCGAAGGAATCAAACCTTTTTCCGATGCTGTCATCCTTGGCGGAAGAAAACCTTTGCTGGTTGATTTCAATTCTAAAATCGAAGATGCATCCGGTGTTGTGGTGCCGATACCTATAGATTGTGTAAAGCCGATTGTTCTTGTTATGATCAGCAAGACTGAGATTAAAAAAGCTTTTTTCATTTTCAAGTATTTATGGTTGTGTTGTAATTTTTATTAAAACTACCCCGGCTTTGAAGTGAAAAATGGGCAAAGTATTTTAAGGCTGAGAATATTACCTGCGTGGTGAAATACCTGTACTGTGCGGTAAAATAAATGAAGCTAAACAGACTTTATTTTCAATTGATTTTTATAGGTAGTTAAAAACTCAACAATTTCCAACTTACTGTGTGCACCGGAAATATCAAGGCAATCGAGCGATTGATTGATAGAAACAGAGAGGAGATTTTTTGTATTGCCAAGGTTGTTTTGCTCCAACGTACTTTTAATAATATTGTAAACAGCGAGGAATATTTTTTTAACGGGGTAGGTGGCTGGCCAGTCACCATCCTGCATGGCAATAACAGGCCCTACAAAACTATCGTGGTATTGATGCAGCAATTTGCTCCTGTTGGCTGCGTTAGAGTGGTGAAGCTGTTGAACATCCTGCAGCACATGAAACAAAAGCTGCTGGTCAATCTTTATAAACGGGCCTGTGCCGGCATTGCGATATACAAGGTCGTTTCCTGCAGCATATTTTTCCCAGGTGGGCAAAGCTTTTTTGGCAAGCTGTACTGCAAGGTCTAATTGATCCTCTACCAGAAGTTTGTTCCACCATAGTTCCTCTTCCGGCAAGCCTAAGGTGGTTTCTCTATTGCCTTGTGCTGCAGACAGTAATTGTGAAGAAGCTATGCCCGCATTTTGAGAGGGACTTATGTTTTGGGGGCCTCTGAAAAAATAATAAAATGCGCCGAGGAGCAAAACTATTGCACTCCCAATAACCCATGATGTAATCATACCTGCCTAAATTATTTGAATAATCACACAATTTAAAGCAGGCAAAACTACATCTGTAGCAGGCTGTAACCTTTGGCGTAAAGGAAGTTTTAGCTGGATGTAATTTTGCAATAAGCGGCGGCTGGCAGCAGCACTATATCTTAGGGATAAGCTTTACAAAATCTTCCTTTCTTCTGCGTGCTACATCTATTACGGTATTGTCTGAAAGCACCACGGTACCTCCATCGCCCCTAATATATTTTTTAATATGATTGAGGTTGATGATGGCCGAATCATGGATTCGAAAAAACTGGTTGGCAGATAATACTTCTTCAAAATCGCCCAGTGTTTTACTTACCAATATGGTTTCTTTATTCAGCAAGTAAAACTTTGCATACCGGCCATTTGCTTCCACCCTTAAAATGTCGCTCATCTTAATAAAACTAATACCATCCGATGCGGATAAGGCAATGGTTTTGTCCAGGGGATTTTTGTTGGTAAGATTGTTGAATAAATTTTCGAACTGCTGCGACGGCTTCTTATGCAGTAACCGCTCTTTGCATTTTTCTATGGCAACAGCAAGATCCTCATCATCCACCGGTTTCAACAAGTAATCCAATGCGCTAATGCGAATGGCGTTGATGGCATACTGATCAAAAGCAGTAGTAAAAATCACTTCGAAATTAATGCGGTCAATTTTCTTCAGCATATCAAACCCATTCATCTTTGGCATTTGAATATCCAAAAAAATCAGGTCTGGCTGGTGCCTGGCAATACTTTCTATCCCATCTGTGGGATTGGAGCAGGTATCAATAATCTCTATATCGTTGCTATACCTTTTCAACATTAAGGTTAGCATGTCCCTGCTTACGGGTTCATCTTCGATAATAATGGTTCTTATCATAATAGTTGTTTTTAATAAATGGGAATTGCAATCATTACTTTGGTGCCAAGGCCTTGTCCGCTCTCATCAACAAGATCAATTATTTCTATTCCGGCGGGTGTGTCATTATTTTTTTTAAGTGCAATTAATCTTTTGGTGGCTACCTCGATGCCAATAGAATGATGGGGCTCGGCATTTTCACTTTTAAAGGCTGCCGAACTTTTTCTTCCCACACCATTGTCTTCGATGGTGATCTGCAGCCAGTCTGTATGATTGGAAAAAACGACTGTTACTTTTCCGCCATTATCCCGGTGCATGATGCCGTGCAGCATCGCATTTTCTACAAAGGGTTGCACAATCATAGAAGGGATTTGTGTATCGCCTGTGTTAATGCTTTCATCTACTTCTATGGTATAGCTTAGCCTTTCGCCAAAACGCAACTGCTCAAGGTCAAGGTAAAGTTTTAGTAGTTGCACTTCCTTTTCAACAGTTACCATCCCGCTGCGACTGTTATCTAAAATGGAGCGGATCAATTTGGAAAATTTACCCAGGTATTTTTCTGCATTTGCAGGTTCATTAGCTATCACAAACTTCTTAATAGAATTAAGCGCATTAAAAATAAAATGGGGGTTCATCTGGCTGCGAAGGGCAGCTAATTGAACTTCGGCCAACTGCTGGTTAATATCTGCGAGCTCTGCTTTTTGATGACGCAGGTGTTGCTCGGCTTCTATAGACTTAATTTTACTGGCTACTAATGTGGCGATGGTACTGAGTGCCTGCATGTGCTGGCTGGTAAAAAAGTTTTTTTGAAAATGTTCGCTATCAATTACTCCCAGCACTTCTTCATTGTATTTGATGGGCACACATATTTCGCTCAGCCTTTCCTCATCGTCTATGATGTAACGTTTATCCTGCCGGGTGTCTGGCACAATAAGGGCGGTGCCGTTTTGGGCAACCGTTCCCACAATGCCACTACCAGGCTGCACTTCAAAGCGCTTATTTTTTAATTCCTCAATTGAACCCTTGGAACCATAGCCAGCTTTTTGCACCAGCATTGTTTTATCTGCATTCCATAAATAAATAATACAATCTACAAAACCAAGTTTGCTGATGAGGTTTTTTGCTACATCCCACAGCACATCATCCACATCATTTTTATTGAGCAAGGATGTTGTAAAATACCTGCTGATTTGTTCATTTTCAAACTGCATCTTATACTTTTCTGCAGTGAGTTGTTGCAGGTTTGTTTTGCCAGCTTCCAATGCCTTTATATTTCTTTCCCGCCATTTCATAATTGCATACATACTCAAAAGAAGCAGCACTACAATAATTCCCATAAACCACCATGTTTGCCAAAATGGTGGTATAATGTGGATGGCAAGCGTGGTAATGTTTTTGCAAAATATACCTTCACGGTTAGCGCATTTTATTTTGAAAATATATTTGCCCGCAGGTAATTGATTATAATGAGCATTCAACCCATCACCAGAACGGATAAAAGTTTTGTCGATGCCTTCCAATTGATAAAAATATTTCAGATTGTCGGACGAGTTAAATTGCAAAGCAGAAAACTCTATATGAAAACTATTGTCCAGGTATGAAAGAACAACAGGATTGGTCGCATTAATCAGGGAGTCAATCAGCAAAGGTTTTCCGAAAACTTTAAAACCCGTAATAGCTACATCATCAGGTAATTTGGTAGAATGTATTTTTGCAGGATCAAAAACCAAAAAACTTTTTGATGCACCGATTGCCAGCCGGCCGTCCTTCAATCTTAAAAAATGGTTGTTAAATCTTTTGTCAATAATACCATCATTCTCATCATAATTGGTAATACTGTTATTTAGCAAGTTGATTTTACTTAACCCTCCGGCAAAAGCCACCCACAGGTTTCTGTAATTATCTAAAACCATAGCCTGCACAAGATTATTGGGCAAACCATCTTTACTGGAAATAACAGTGAAGGTTTTTTTATTTTTGTTAAAAATATTAATTCCTCCCTGCGTTGCTATAATTAAAGTATCCGGGCTAAACTGCAGAATCCCGGTTACATTATTATTACTAATGGATTGAATATTTTTTTCGTCCATCACGTATGCTGCTATAAATGCGCCTGACTTTTTATCAAAAAGCTGCAATCCATTTAATATGGTACCCACCCATATTTTATCTTTATCAAACAAAAAACACATCACTCTTTTGCCGGGGCTTAATGCTGGTTTCACAAAATCGGTATAGGATTTTACCTGCTTTGTAAGAGCCTCAATTTTCAGCAAACCTTTGCGCTGGTGTGCCAGCCAGATATTCTTTTCGTCGTCCTGCTGAATCTGGTTGATGGTACCGCTCAATAAGCTATCTTTCAAAAGACTAACCTGGTTGTTTTTTGGGTTTAGCTGCAATATGTCTCCCAATTGGTTAGGCGACCATATAATGCCGTTATCGTCCTGAAACAAATTCCACAACTGGTTAGCTGCCGGATAAATTTCATGCTTTTCTTGATAGACATATCGCTTTTTAAAATTGAGATTTTTATCTAATCGTGAAATACCTCCCTTTGCATAATAATAACTTATAAATACATCCCCATCGGAAGTCTGCAACAGATCAGACACTTCCGAAGCCGGTAAAATATTGGCTGCGCTGGCTTTAGGAAAATCGTAAGTGACAAAATGAGGTTTTTCAAGATTGAAAATATTGATACCAGCATCGGATGATACCCATATGTTTTTTTCTTTATCTTCCTTCAATGTTAAAAAGCTGTAAGTATTTCGCTCTAAATGTAAGCCGTGTGCCGTATTATTTGCCTGATTAATAATAGCAAAACTGTCCTGCTTGTAGTTGTAAACAGCTAACCCTCTTGAAAGTAAGGGGACGAATAGATTTCCATTGCTACAAATAAAAAGTTCGCCGATAAATTCATTTTGTAACGGCAGTTTTGATTGCTGCAACCCTTCTAACCTGTTAAAAACATAAAACTTCAATTTATTAGTTGCAATGCTGTAGCGATAAAGTTTACTATTATAACCGCAACCCGCCCATATATACTTATCATCAAACACAATTGAACTTACGGCTTCCTTCATGTTCAGTATAGCCAATTGATTCGGGTTATTATTTCTATCAAATAATTTTAATGTAGCAGGCTCCAGCATTTTTACCCCGGTTGTGGTGCCAAACCAAAGATTTCCAGCTTTGTCTATTGCTATTGAACTGGGCAAAGAATTATTTCCCATTTGTAGTAAATCATTAGCCCGCCTAAACTGTTGGGTCGTTTCATCAAACTGATAATAGCCGTCAAAAGCTGACAGCCAAATGGTACCGTTTCTGTCTTCTAAAAATTGCCAAACACCATTTATTTTTTTAACATCGGCAGGCAGGTGTAAATTAAAATTGTACAGCTTACCTGTTCGTCTGTTTAGTATGCAGGGGCCCGTTACTGATGAGCCTATCCAAAGCCGCTGTTTGCTGTCCTCATAAATAGTATTGATCCAATCACTTTGTAAAGCGGCTGCATCACGTACATCTGCCAGGTAGGTAGTAAAACGTTTCCCATCATAACGCTGCAATCCTGTTTGGGTACCAATCCAGATGTATCCCTTGCTGTCCTGCAACGTACCAGCTACCTGATTACTTACCAGCCCATTTGCAGTGGTAATATGCTTAAAAAGATAATCGGTCCTTTGTGAAAAAGCCGTTTTACCTGCCAGGCAGGAAAGTAATATCATTACCCGGAAAATATGATTTATTACGAAAGTTTGGTATGTGGTTTTAGTAATGATGCAGAAAAGATAGTACTATTCATTATAAAAAAAATGCATCTGCCGCCAGATTGTAGTAAACGGTACTAACAAAGAGCCGTTTAAATGCAAAACAAAAAAGACATTGTAGTAACCGGCATCAGTTTAAACCTGCCGGTTATGAGCAAAAAAAACAATGCTATATTTAGATTTTAATAAGTTTATGATAAAAAATGAAAGGACCATTTTTATCATTTTCCTTTTTTTATCTTTACGTTAATGAAAAAACTATCCATTGCTTTCATACTCCTCCTAAGTATTAGTGTGACACGGGCACAAACTCCCAAGGAATTGCATGAAACAGCTAAAACATTTATGCGACAAGGCGATCATGCCAATGCAGTACTTGTTCTAAACCGTGCATTGCAGCAGGAACCACAAAACACAGCAATGTCTAAGGACCTGGCACTTTGTTATTATTTTCAGAGAGATAATGCCAGGGCCATGGAAACCATCAATCCGTTGTTAGACAGGGCAGAAGCTGATGACCAGTGTTTTCAAATTGCCGGCATGATTTACAAACAGGCCGATAATAAGAAGGATGCAGAAAAAATGTATAAAAAAGGATTGAAAAAATTTCCGGAAAGTGGCCCGTTATACAATGAATTGGGCGAATTGTTATGGGAACAAAAAAACTACGAAGCCATTAAACAGTGGGAAAAAGGAATTGAAACAGATCCCTCTTATCCTAAAAATTATTACAATGCTGCTAAATATTATTATCTGACTACAGACAAAATATGGAGCCTTATATATGGCGAAATATTTATTAATATGGAACCGCTCAGCTCCCGGGCGCCCGAAATAAAGCAGCTTTTACTGGATGGTTATAAAAAATTGTTTAGCGATGCCAACCTTGAGCTTGCTTACAAGGATAAGAATCCTTTTGCCAAAAAATTTCTTAAAAGTATGAACGCTCAAACCAGCGTAGCTGCATCGGGCATTAATGCCGAAACACTGAGTATGATCAGAACCCGTTTTGTGCTGGACTGGTTTAACGAAAATGAAAGCTATCCTTTTAAGTTGTTCGGTTATCAACAACAACTACTTAAAGAAGGACTTTTTGAAGCCTACAACCAGTGGGTTTTTGGCAGTTCTCAAAATCTTTCTGCCTACCAGTCATGGGTAACCACCCATTCAGATGAATACAATGCCTTCCTTAATTTTCAAAAAGGCAGGATTTTTAAGGTGCCTGCCAAAGAATACTACCGGTAAAATAAATTTTATTGATGTTTAAACATTAATTAAATTTATTCCCCTACCTTTGTGTTCTAAAAAAAAATTAATGAAAAAAATTACTTTGTTTCTATCTGCAGTTGTTGCTTTGTCAGCCTGCAACAATGTTTCTGATGCTGATAAAGCAACAACCACCGACACGCAGACTGTTCAAACTGCAGAAGGAACCCCTTACACTATTGATTCTGCTACAACTGTAACCTGGATTGGCGCTAAACCAGCAGGTACACACGAAGGCACTTTTAATGTAAGCGAAGGATCTTTACTGGTAAAAGACAATGTATTAACCGGGGGCGGATTTACGATTGATGTAAATTCCCTTACCAATATTGATATGGCTGCCGATGCAGAAAACAAAGGAAAGCTGGAAGGCCATTTAAAAAGCGCCGACTTTTTTGATGTAGCTAAATACCCAACAGCTAAATTTGAGATTACCTCTGTAGAACCATTTATTGCAGACAGCAATAACAAAGATTTGAAAATGAGAGATGCTACTCATTTAATTAAAGGAAACCTGACATTAAAAGACAGTACAAAAAATATATCTTTTCCTGCAAAAGTTAGCATTGATGCTATATCTGCAACAGTAAATGCCGATTTTAATATCGACAGAACACTTTGGGGAATGAACTATAAAGGCCCTAATAACCCTCAGGATTGGGTAATTAACAAAGAAGTGAATATCAAACTTTCTTTAGCTGCCACTAAAAAATAAAAATTTTTGTTTCGTTTAATATCAGCCATCCTTAGTAGGGATGGCTTTTTTTATTATCTTAGAACCTGCCATTGTAAAAAAAGGTAAGCGTTTTGCTCCTCCTGTTCCAATGGCTTTACCTAAAATAAATAACAGAATGACTATGAATGATCAATCAAGAATTTTCGATTTCTTATATTATCAACTTCAAAAATTTCCTAAACCAGATATGCTGGCGGGCAAAATCAATGGCCATTATCAGCCTATATCTACACAGGAAGTAGTAACCAGGGTAAATAAACTATGTGCCGGCTTACTAAAAATTGGGCTCAGCGGCAATGATATGCAGGTAGAAAACCAGGATAAAATTGCCATCATCAGCAGGAACCGTCCGGAGTGGCTTATACTGGACCTTGCCTGCCAGCAGGCAGGTATTATTTTGTGTCCCATTTATCCTACTACCAATATTAATGAACTGGAATTTATTTTTAATGATGCCACAATAAAATATGTTTTTCTGAGTGATGAAGATATTCTTGAAAAGGTAAACAATATCCGCAGCAGGGTTCCTTCTTTAATAAATGTATTTAGTTTTGATGAAATACCAGGTGCAGATAATTGGGAGAAAATAACTCAGAACATTATGCAGGAAGACCTGGATAAGGCAGAAGCCTGCAAAAAAAATATACAGCCACTGCATTGTGCCACTATCATTTACACATCTGGTACTACTGGCAAACCAAAAGGTGTAATGCTTAGCCACCGCAACCTGGTAAGTAATGTATTAAGCTCTGTAAAATCTTTCCCTTTTAAAGAAAATGTTTCTGCCCGGGCGCTGAGCTTTTTACCTCTGAATCATATTTTTGAGCGCATGGTTTCGTATATCTATATATGTAGTGGCATATCTATTTATTATGCAGAAAGTATGGATACCATAGGGGAAAATATAAAAGAAGTAAAACCTACTTTGTTTACAACCGTACCCAGGTTGCTGGAGAAAGTGTATGAACGTATCATGCACAAAGGGAAAGAACTGACTGGAGTTAAGAAAAAATTGTTTTACTGGGCGGTAGACCTGGGCAGTGAATACGATAATATAAAAACAGGAAGCCTTGCCTACCGCATGCAGTTAGCATTGGCCAATAAACTGATATTTTCCAAATGGAGAGAAGCATTGGGAAATAATATAGAGTGTATTATTACAGGTGGTGCAGCTTGCCAGGTAAAGTTGCTCAGAATTTTTAATGCCGCACAAATTCCAATTTTTGAAGGATATGGACCTACAGAAAACAGCCCGGTAATAAGTGTAAACTGCATTAAAGAAGGCGGTACAAAGTTTGGCACCGTAGGCCTGGTGATTGAGGGTCAGGAAGTAAAGATTGAACCCGATGGCGAAATATGTGTTAAGGGCCCTAGTGTAATGATGGGTTATTATAAACAACCCCAACTTACTGCTGAAACAATTATTGATGGATGGCTGCATACCGGAGACATTGGTGTTTTTGAAGATGGTAAATTTTTAAAAATAACTGATCGTAAAAAAGAACTCTTTAAAACCAGTGGTGGTAAATATGTGGCTCCTCAGCCAATAGAAAATAAAATGAAAGAGTCTCCTTTTGTAGAGCAGATTATTGTTGTAGGGGCCGATAAAAAATTTGTAGGTGCATTGATTGTTCCTTCCTTTCCTAATTTAAAAGAATGGATGTATCAAAACGGCATCCCGTTTTCAACTGCAGAAGAGGCGATCAACAACCCTAAAGTATTGGGCCTTTACAGGGAACTGATAGAAGCCTTTAATAAGTTTTTTAACCAGGTAGAGCAGATTAAAAAATTTGAACTATTGCACAACGAATGGAGTATTGATACCGGCGAAATGACACCGAAGCTTTCGCTTAAAAGAAAGATAATCATGGAAAAATATACCGAGGCCATTGATAGAATTTATTCATGAAAAAAGCCGGCTTTAAATAGCCGGCTTTTTTAAACTTAACTTTTTCATAGACATCGGGCAGGCAAAAGGATGATCTGTTCTAATTCCAATAGGTGGTTTTTCCAGGATTTAATAGTTTGCAACCGGCATATAAGATTTTATTATGCTGATAATTTTTTCAAAATCTCTGCTTTTATCAATAAAGTGATTACAGCCAATGGATACACATAAATCTTTGTAATAATCACTTACCATATTGGTAAGCATTACTGTAATAATAGCTGGATATTGATGCTTAATAAAACTTAACAGTTCAATTCCGTTTTTGCCTGGTATTTGAATATCCAGTAATACAATATCAGGCTTATGTATTGCAATCAGCTCAACTGTCTGCTCATAAGAATTGGCCTTGTATAAATGGTCAATACATTCTGCTTCGCTTAATATTTCAAAAAGCCGCTGTACAACCAACTCTGAATCATCTACTATCAAAACCTTTAAATTATGATTTTCCATTTTAGTTTTCTTTTAATCATATAAATGTAGGGTTGTCTTTAAAAAGAAGCTGTAATTTGATATTCGATAAAATTGTAAAGTAAAAAATAGGAGGTTGTAGAAAATAAACTACACAGGTATTAATTAAAGTAGTTTATTTTCAATAGCATAAAGGGTGAGGTCTGCATTATTTTTCATATTCATTTTTACCATAATCCGGGTACGGTATGTACTTACGGTGGTAACGCTCAGAAACATAGATTCGGCAATTTCAGAAACAGATTTTCCGGAAGCCAGCAGTTTAAGCACAGAAAATTCACGGTCGGAAAGTATTTCGTGAGGCGCTTTTGATGCATCCTGGTCTAACACAGAGGCGAGTTTTTCTGCGATGGTATCGGTAATATATTTTTTACCCATCAATACTTTTTGTACGGCTATTACCAGCTCATCGGGCGCCATATCTTTACTAAGATATCCGGCGGCCCCTGCCCTTAATACCCTGATAGCATATTGATCTTCGGGATGAATACTTAATATTAATACCGGAAGTTTGGGTTGAATCTGTTTGATTTGTTGCAGTGCTTCCAGGCCGCTTCTGCCGGGCATACTCAAATCACTGATGACCAAATCCCAGGGTGCCTGCATTATTTTTTTTATCAGTTCTTCGGCATCAGCTACTTCTTCAACTTGAGCAGAAGGAAATCCCTCCAGCAGTATTTGCCTAAGACCTCTGCGAACCACAGTGTGATCGTCTGCAATTAAGACCTTTAGCATATAATAAATTTTAAATGTTGTTTAAAGGTACTATAATTAAAACAGAAGTGCCTTTGCCTGGCTTACTGGTAATTTCGTAAGATCCACCCAGCAAATTTGTTCGCTCTCTCATACCTAATAATCCAAGGGTTTTTTTATTGGCTATTTCGTTTGCAATAAAACCTTTTCCATTATCACTGATACTAAATTCTAAAATATCCTCTTTTATTTTTAAAAAAGATTTTACCTCTGAAGCTGCTGAATGGCGTAAAACATTGGTTAGGCTTTCCTGGTATATCCTGAAAATTCCGGTTGCCAAATCCGGATTTACATTAACCTCAGTAACATTACTGTTAAATACACAGGATATTTCAGATCGTTTTTCAAACTCTTCACTTTGCCATTCCATGGCGGCCAATAAACCGAGGTCATCTAAAATACT
>JBBRFX010000133.1:0-11345 GCA_038241275.1 Chitinophagales bacterium | reverse complement strand
CCCATTTTAACCCAAAACTGATAACAATCATGTGCAGAGCTGACTTGTGCAGTAACATACAACGCTATGGCTTTAATTGCTGCAGTAGAAAGGCAAATAAAAAAACTGTTTAATAAATTATTCCAATTATCAGGCCGCAACTGTATGCTTCATTTCAATTGATCAATTTTGTGTTACTTTTATCAACTAAAAAAAATTGTATGAGCAACTTGATAAGTCAACTGGAACCAACTGCTTTATGGAGTCATTTTGCAGACCTGAATGCTATACCCCGCCCTTCTAAAAAAGAAGAAAGAGTGATTGCATTTATAAAATCTTTTGGCGAAAAATTACAACTCCCCACTTATGTAGATGAAGCAGGAAATGTGATTATAAAAAAACCTGCCAGCAAAGGCATGGAAAACAAAACATCTGTAGTACTGCAGAGTCATTTGGATATGGTGCATCAAAAAAATTCAGATACTGTTTTTGATTTTGATAAGCAAGGAATAATTATGACCGTAAATGGTGATTGGGTAAAAGCAGAAGGCACCACCCTGGGCGCAGATAATGGCATTGGTGTAGCATCTATCATGACGCTTTTGGCTTCAACAGATATTCCTCACCCACCCCTGGAAGCATTATTTACCATTGATGAAGAAACCGGCATGACGGGGGCACTTGCACTAAAGGGTGGTTTGCTGGATGGAAGCATAATGCTAAACCTGGATACGGAAGAAGACAATGAACTCACCATTGGTTGTGCAGGAGGTATTGATGTAACTGCCAGTGGCAATTATGTTCCTGAAAATGTTGCTGCAGGTATTGCATTCAAACTAACACTCAAAGGGCTTACCGGCGGTCACTCCGGCGTAGATATTCATAAAGGAAGAGCCAATGCCAATAAATTAATGAACAGGGTTTTATTGAAATTAACAACAGATGCGGCTATTAAAATTGCAGCCATCAATGGAGGCAGCCTGCGAAATGCGATTCCGAGAGAGTCTGTAGCAACCATTATAATTCCTGTAGAAAATGAAGGGATTGCAAAAAAAATTACAGCAGAATACCATACTATTTTAAAAGCAGAATACAGTTTCACAGATCCAAACCTGGCACTTATTATTGAACCAACAGAAAATGTTTCAACAGCGATGCCGGCAGCTTTTCAACAAAGTTTTCTGCGTGCAATGTATGCATGCCCAAATGGCATTTACCGCATGAGCCCCGATATTGAAGGACTGGTACAAACCTCTAACAATATTGCAAAAGTAGAATTGAAAGATGGCCAATGGACTGTGCAGTGCCTTACCCGCAGTTCTGTAGATACAGAAAAAACAGATCTTGCGCAAAGTATCAGCAGTGCATTTGAATTGACCGGCGGCAGTATTAAATTTAGCGGCAATTATCCCGGCTGGGAACCTAAACCAGGGTCACCCATTGTAAAACTCATGAGTGATTTATACAAAGAAATGTTTAATGAACCTGCTCATGTAAACGCAGTGCATGCAGGATTGGAATGTGGTATCCTTGGTACCAACTATCCTGCCATTCAAATGATTTCTTTTGGTCCCAACATTTATGGCGCTCATTCTCCTGACGAGAAAGTACAGGTAAGTTCTGTACAAAAATTCTGGAAATATCTGTTGGAAACACTTTTGCGAATTCCCGAAAAAAATATTAAAAATTAAAGGCTCTATGCAGGAAATTTTTTTAGGGAACGATCTTACCCCAATAGAAAAAGCTATTTGGCAGTTGCTGCAAGAGGCTACAACAAGTTATAAAGCGGTATTCCATTATGGAACCGTGGCCAATATTCAAA
This sequence comes from Chitinophagales bacterium, assembly GCA_038241275.1. GTDB lineage: Bacteria > Bacteroidota > Bacteroidia > Chitinophagales > Chitinophagaceae > Ferruginibacter. The sequence goes on along the minus strand of JBBRFX010000133.1, from coordinate 9,544 downwards.
ATGGCAAGGCAGCGTTGAGAACAGTTATTTTACGCAATACAGATCCTGTAGAAAAAAAACTCTTTTTTCATACCGACATTCGCTCTCCCAAAGTAGCAGCCTTAAAAAAAGACCCGGCGCTGAGCTGGTTATTTTACGATGACCCAATGAAACTGCAGGTAAGAATTACAGCGGATGCCCTGATACATTATAAGGATGAAATAGCAGAAGATGCCTGGCAAAAATTAAAAACAAGTAGCCAACTCACCTACAGTATTACAGATGCGCCAGGCGAATATTTAGAAGAAAAGAAAGAATTACCTAGCCTGGAAAATGAGTCTGAATTGTTGCATTTTGCCAAAAATAATTTTGCAGTGGTAGAAACAACAGTGCTGACGATAGACTTTTTATTTCTTCATCATAACGGTAACAGAAGAGCCATTTTTGATTATCAAACCAAAGCAGCTAATTGGATACAGTCTTAATAAAACGGGATTCTTTTGCGCTGATTAATAATAAATCAAATCAGGAAATAACCAGTTGCTGATGCAAACGGGCAAGTGTAGACGCAGGATCTTTGCATAATCCCGGGTGCACTGCAGATGACTGCACTACAGTACTTCTTTTGGCAGTTAACCACCTGAACCTTGATGCCATATCCAGCGCTGCAATTGGGCCTGCTCCCGGCTTTCCTGCACCGATTTGTTCGTAGGCATTTAAATGGCATCGTACATCTTCGATATTAATTTGAGGGTATAGCAACAATAACCTGGATTGATCAAGTGTAAACATCATTTGCAAAAATGCCGGTTTTTTGCAATACACAATTACACCCACATTCAGGAATTCTTCCCGCTCTACCCTTGGCACTACTCTTATAATAGCGTATTCAAATAAGTGATTTTCCTGCATGCTTTGCTTCGTTTACAAATAGTTTTGAATGGCTCAACCTGTTTATTAAAAAATTACTATACACTTCTCTTTTATCTTCGGCTGTTTCATCACTGTCTCCATTCATGAGCCAGCTATCGGGCACCAATGCAACTACGCTTTTTATTTTATCTGCTGTAAGCATTTTGTGCATGGCTTCATCCACTTCATCCAGTTGGGTGGCATGGGGTAATAATACATGATCTTTTATTTGCACAAATGGTTTTTCCGATTGCTCCTGCCAGTTATCCCATGAATGATGAAAATACAAAGATGCCCCATGATCTATCAGCCACAATTCTTTGTTCCAGGTAAGCATATTGGTATTGCGGGCAGTACGGTCTACATTGGTTAAAAAAGCATCCAGCCACACAATGGCAGAAGCCATCAAGTCATCTACAATGTTTACTGCAGGATCATAAGTAATAGCTCCCGATAAAAAATGCAGCCCAAGATTTAATCCTTCACTTGCCCTAAGCAGATCCTGGATTTCTTCATCTGCTTCTGTTCTGCCAAATGCTTCATCAAGGTGAGCAAACACCAGTTCGGGCACTCTTAATCCTGCTGCACGGGCTATTTCGGCACCAATTAAATCTGCAATCAATGCCTTGGCACCCTGCCCTGCTCCCCTAAACTTTAATACATACAAAAAACCATCATCAGCTTCTGCAATAGCAGGCAGCGAGCCGCCTTCTCTCAATGGAGTTACGTAACGCATTACCTGCACGGTTCTTAAAGTGGGCAGCTCAAAATTTTTATCCATTGCTGTCTGCTACTGCAAATTTATAATTGGCTAAATTATTCTAAAGTTTGTTTTTAGGAGAATAAAATATTTTACAATTATTGTCTGAATATATTTTTTGCAGATAAATACCGCATTAGATTTTGAAAATATTTTTAGAAAAATAATCACTCTTGTCCGGTTAAAACGCTATCAAATCGTTCAAGTGCTTGCTGGGTAAGGGGTCTGGCCCCTCTCCCTTGTCGTCGCAGATCCCGATGATTTGGGGAGAGAGCCTGTCCCGATTTTATCCTGCCGTGTGGACTCATCTTCGATATGAAAAAATTAGAACACAGATGACACGGACCCGGCCGGCAGGCAGGTTTGCAGAAAAATTTAGGATTGGTTTGGTGATCCAACATCCTGCGAAGCAGGATTATCCTGTGTTTATACAATTTAAAAAGCTGATTCCTGGGTTAGTAAACAGTTTAAACAAATATAAAATCGTATGAATCCATCCCATCCGTGTCATCCGTGTTCCTTTTATATTTGTGTGCACACGGTAGGATTTTATTGGGAGGCTGGGGTGAGGTTATGCAGGCCTGATAAGCGTTTCAGGCATTTGGTCAATCAACAATAAAAAACAATGAAATTTTTTTTACAAAGGGTCCTGCAATTCATTTTACGTTGCTATGTCTGTTTGATCTTCCGGCTTATTTATGGGCAGGGTAAAGTAAAAGGAGGAGCCCTTGCCCTCTTCGCTTTCTACCCATATCTCACCACTGTTTTTTTCTAAAAAACTTTTTACTAATAACAATCCTATACCTGCTCCTTTATTCCCTTCTATCGGTTTTAAAAGCGCTTTTACCTGTGGTATAAAAAGACTTTCCTGTATTTGTTTACTCATGCCAACTCCGGTATCCCTTATTTGCACAATAATTTTATCATCTTCGCTTTTAGCCGTTACCGTTATTTGTCCTCCCGGTTTGGTATTCTTAATTGCATTGGATACGATATTTTGAATAATGGAAAGTACCATTTTACTGTCGGCAAAAACAGTCACATTTTTTGCTATTTCAGTATGCAGGTTAATGGTATTTAACCCCGCCTTTTCACCCAGCATTTTAAAAACCTGTTGAACATAACCTGCCAGTTCAATTTTAGCGGGAGAAAAAACTTCCGCAGCATATTTAATTCTTGCCCACTCTACCAGGTAGTCGAGCATATTAAGCTGATCTTTAGATGACTTATGGAGCATTTCAAGCATTTGTTTTACAAGTACTTGTTCCATTTGATCAAAATTCGTTTTTAGATGTCCTGCAGTAGTGATAATAACTGATAGCGGGCTCCTTAAATCGTGGGAGAGCAGCGCAAGTACCGTCTCCTTATGTTTGTTTAATTCTTCCAGTTCTTCTACATATTTTTTTATAGCATCTTCCGATTTTTTCATTTCGGTTATATCTCTCAATATTTTTACGTAGCCTAACATTTCCCCATCTATACCCGTTAACGGAAAAACCAAACCATTAGCATAAAACAGGCTATTGTCTTTACAGACATGCCACCTGTTATCGGTAGCTTTTCCAACTTTTACAGCTGTATCTATTTCTTTTTTTGGAATTTCATTTATTATATCCCCGGCTGTAAAAATAGTTTCAAAATTTTTCCCTATAATTTCTTCTGGTTCGTAACCAAATATTTTTGCAGAACCAGAACTCCAGCTATTAATGATAAGGTCATTATCCAGTGTAAAAATGGAATAATCCTGCAAGCTGTCTATTATCTGGCTATAAAATTCGGCAGTGGGTATGTAATAATTCTTAAGGACTTTCGCTTTATTTTGGTCATCGTTCATATCCGTTGGCATTAATGAAGTAGTATAATTTTTAAATGCTGGCAGGCTTAAATCTCCACGAGATTTACAAACAACCTCAGCCACTATCTTTATTATAAATATTGTTTCATTTTAGTATATAATATTTTTTCGTCAACAGGTTTGGAAATATAGTCATTCATCCCAAAGGATTTGCATATTTCTTCATTTACCGTAGTTACATCTGCAGTAAGTGCAATAATAGGAATTTGCGAATTCATAACGTTTCTAATATATGTTGTCAGTTCAAAACCATTCATTACAGGCATTTGCAAATCCATCAAAATAATATCATATTTATTTTTTTCGAGGCAATCTATGGCCATTGTTCCATTTTCGGCCATATCTGCTGCAAAGCCAAATCCCTCTACAATCACTTTTATTAAAAGTTGATTCAGCGGTACATCTTCTACTATCAACACTTTTCTATTATTTCCGTTTTTTTTGTTTGACAAATATTTTTGAGAAGCGGGCGCTCTCTTCACTGTTTCGATAGCGGTATGGGTTGTCGTTTTTTTAAAACTTAACCTAAAACTAAAAGTAGATCCTTTATCCACTTTGCTTTTTACCGACACTGTTCCTCCCTGTAGTTCTACCATTTGTTTTACGATTGCCAGGCCTAAACCAGCTCCTCCAAATAACCGGTTTGTTTCAAGTGCCTCCTGTTGAAAAGCATCAAAAATATAACTAAGTTTATTTTTCGGAATACCAATACCTGTATCAGTTATAGCAAATTCGATGATTATATTTTGGGAATCTTCCTCAAGCTTTTTTATACTCACCGTTATTTTTCCTTTATTGGTAAACTTTACGGCGTTCCCTATCAGGTTTACAATAATTTGCCGCAACCGCAGCGGATCTCCTGCCAGTAAACCGGGAATACTGGTATCATATTGTTTTACCAATACCAATTTTTTTTCCTGCATTTTTGTTTCAAACAAATGAAGCATATCCGAAACAGAGGAGAAAAAATAAAACGGTATATTTTCAAAAGTTACTTTTCCTGCATCTATTTTAGCCATGTCCAGTATATCATTAATTAATACAATCAATGATTCACCCGATACTTTAATAGCGTTTAAATATTCTCTTTGCTTTTCATTTAATTTCGTTTTCATCACCACATTTGTAAACCCAATGATAGCATTCATGGGTGTTCTTATTTCGTGGCTCATATTGGATAAAAACTGTTGTTTGGACTTAACAGCTACCTCCGCAATATCTGTTTTATGTTCTGCCTGCTTTTTAGCTTCAATCAAATCTATTTTTGCAATTACATGGTCTGTAACTTCAGTTGCAATAATCGTTACACCCGAAATAGATTCGTCCGCTTCCAGATATGGCTGGTAAACAAAATTAAAATATGCATCCTTTAATACTCCGTTTCGTTTTAGTGGCACCAACATTTCGTATCCATGAAATGGAATACCGGTGCTGTAAACTTTATTAAGCAATTTCAAAATTGGTCCACCCTTTAATTCCGGTATTACCTCTATCAGTGGCTTAGCTTCTATATCCCTTCCTTTTCCCCATATTTCTTTAATGCTGTCATTGGCAAGGCTAATGAGCATCCCCTTGCCTTTTAATACTGCAAATGCAAAGGGAGATTGCATTAGCATCAAGTTGTAACGCTTGTTGCTTTCTTCAATTTTTTTGAGTGCTTTCTTTTCCAGTTCCAGCTCCTTTTCCAATGCTTTCTTTTCCTTCAGCTCCAGTTGCATGGCAAGGTTTCTTACGTCGGTAATATCAATAATGGTAAGCACAATTAATTCTTCATTTTGGCTTTGCTGTATCACACGGTGGGCATTCAGCAACATTATTTTTTTGCCAATAACAGGAAAAGTATGTTCCACTTCAAAATTATGAAAACGGATATTTTTGGGCACAATGTCTTCCAGTAATTCCCGCAGCCGGGGAATATTCCATTGGTTATTGCCCAGTTTATACAAAGACAGCCCGATACTTTCTTCCTCTGTTACATGAAATATTTTACAGAAAGATTTGTTGGCAGATTTTATGCGGATGTCTTTGTCCAGTATGAGCATGGGCTCCTGCACTGTTGACAGAATACCTTCATAATAATTATACAATTCCTCTACCTGTTGTATGCGTGCCTGCAACTCATGATTGCTGGTGGTTAACTCTTCGTTGGTAGATTCTATTTCTTCTTTAGATGTTTCCAGTTCTTCATTTAAACTCTGCAGTTCTTCATTGCTGGAAACAATTTCCTCATTGGCGCTTTGCAATTCTTCATTGGCTGCTTCCTGGTCATGCGTAATGGCTCCCATATCTGAGCGGGCATCTGCCAGTTCTTCTTCCAGCTTTTTTATACGACGGTCTTTTGCAATAGAAATATTTTTTCTTGCTTTTAAAGGATCTGATATTATTTCAATTTGCTGCTGTTCGCTAAAAACGATTGCCAGTAAAGGCTCATCGCCTTCTATATTAAGCGGTGCCACTTCTATATTAATGATTCGCACAACTTCTCCTGCTCTTGTGCTGTTCATTTCAATGCCGGTTTTGTAAGCAGCCTTTTTTGTTTTGATGGCATTATGAATAGCATTGCGAAGTTCAAAAGTAATTTCATCGTGTGCCATCTTTAAAATATTAAAACTGGCTTTGCCCGATGAGTGCTTTAAATACAGTTCCGTTGAACCCCGAAACTCTAATATATCCATATGTTGATTGATCACTACACTTGCAGGCATAAATCGGTGAAGTAGATAGGTATCAAATGCATTGCCTACATTACCATGGTTGGAGGCAATATTTTTTTTCTGGATGCTGCCGGTAAAATTTTTTTTTGGCTCTGGTGTCTCCGGCGGCCCGGTAAAGGTTTGCGAAAACCGAGGCACCATGGCAGGTATCCTTTGTGTACCGGAATTTTTCTTTCGCAAATAAATTTTAAAACTTTTATTAAGTATAGTAAAAAGCTGCTCAGCGTTTCCAATGGTTTCAGATTTGCCCAGCATCAGGCATCCACCTTCATTTAATGAATAGTGAAAAGTAGTAATTACTTTTTTTTGCGCAGCAGCATCTAAATAAATGAGCATGTTTCGGCAACTGATAAAATCCATATGGGAAAAAGGAGGGTCCCGCAATATATTATGTTCGGCAAATACACAAACATCCCTCAGCGATTTAGAAATACGATAAGTATCATTGGATTTTGTAAAAAATTGCTGCAGGCGCCTCGGCGAAATATTTTTAAGCTGTGTCAATGAATATTCTCCAATCCTTGCGGCAGCTATGGCTTCTGCACTAAGATCGGAAGCAAAAATCTGGAAGGGAATTTTGATCAATTTATTTTGTTGCATTTCCAGCAGGGTAATCGCCAGTGAATAAACTTCTTCGCCGGTAGCACAGGCCGCCACCCAAATACGCAATGGTTCTACTTTGGCTTTACTTTTTAACAGTTTTGGAAATACCGTTTTTTTTAATGCAGCAAAGGCTTCTGCATCCCTGAAAAAATCGGTCACATTAATGAGCAAATCCTGGAAAAGAATATCTGTTTCCTGCTTTTTTTCCATGAGCAAAGTTGCATATTGCTCCAATGTTTTTACTTTAAGGATTAGCATTCTCCTTAGCATCCGCCGCTTGATGGTGCTCATTTTATAATGACTAAAATCTACATTCTTTCTCTTATACAAAATTTGCAGAATGGTATTTAAGCCAGGATCGCTGTTTTCAATTTCATCTTCCGGCACAGGTTTTATTGCAGTACGTTTTACCAAAGGATGTTTACTCATCCAGGCTAATTCTTTGGCAATTTCTTTGGGCGATAAAATAAAATCAACTGCGCCTGATGCAATAGCAGATTGTGGCATACTGCTGAATTTGGCAGAATCATCCTGTGCAAAAGTTATCCCACCGGCCAGCTTTATTTCCTCAAGCCCACGGGTACCATCGCTGGCACTGCCGGATAATACGATGCCAATAACATTTTCTTTATGCGTTTCGGCTAAAGAAGAAAACAATACATCAATAGAAAGATTGGAAGATTTATTTTGAGGGCGTGGAAGTAATTGTATATGCCCATCTATCACTTCTATTTCTTTGTTATAAGGAATAATATAAACGTTATCAGGTTCTATTTTTTCCATATCATCTATTTCCTGCACTTTCATAGCAGATATCTTGGATAAAATAGAAGTAAGCATGCTCTTATGATCGGGGCTTAGATGCTGCACGTAAATAAAAGCCATACCGGTATTGGCAGGCAAAAACTGCAATAACTGCGTTACGGCTTCCAAACCACCGGCAGATGCACCAATGGCCACCACAGGAAAAGGATTAATGTCTTTTTTACCTTGCGGTAGTTGCAGCGATTGGTGCTTTGCCTTTACTTTAATCGCTTCCTTATTGGGGGCCGCTTTTTTTACAACTTTGGGCGCTGATATAAGTTTTTTTGCAGGCAACAATTTTTTTGTATTTTTTACTGCACCCGCAACTTTCTTTACCGGAAGCGCCTTTTTCTTATTGTCAGAAGTAGTTGATTTCATCTTCACCCGTATTTGTTAAACTGAATTAAGAGGTCTTTATTTTTCTATCAATTTTAAAAAAGCACATTCAATTATGTCACATTCATTATACCAGCATTTAAGGTATAGGTTTTTTCGTGTTTTATAGATAACAATGCCACTGCCGATAAAGTTATTAAAACTGTAAATAACTTCTCCCGTTAGTTTAAAAATTTTAATCTGCAAAACTACCGCTATTCTGCCCGTTTTATGCCCTTGTTTAAAATAGTTCATTTTACAGGCAGATATCCTGTAAAATCAGTAGTTATTATATACTATCCCATATGGTGAGTACAGGCCAAACTGAAAAGCCGTTGCTGCATTTGTTGCATTTTATTGACTTGTTTAACTGACCTCTTCGTCAAATAAATGATGGGCGGATACGATACTTCTTGATAAGTTGCTTTTCTTTGAACAACAAATAACCACCACCCATATGCACAATATCTTTATAATTGGTTTTATATTGCTGGCAAACATAGCAGCCGCACAACAGAAAATTGATTTCGAAAATTACAATCCTCCATCAACCCTGGTAGTAACGCAGCATTTACTTACCAGGGCAAAGTTCCCGTTTATTGATGTGCACAATCATCAATACCAAATGCCAACGATGGATTTGAATAAGCTTACCACCGAAATGGATAAACTAAACATGAGGGTAATGGTAAACCTGAGTGGCGGCAGCGGAAACCAGTTAAAAGAATCTGCAAAGAATACCGCCCAAAACAAACCCGGAAGATTTATTGTATTTGCCAATGTAGATTTTAAAAATGTTGGAGAACCGGGCTGGGGAGAAAAAGCTGCAAAACAACTTTTAGAAGATGTAAAGAATGGTGCCAATGGATTGAAGATTTTTAAAAACCTTGGCTTTTCAGTAAAAGATATTAATGGCAACCGGGTACCCGTGGATGATGCAAGGCTGGATGCTTTGTGGGAAAAAGCGGCTGAATTAAAAATACCCGTATTGATTCATACAGCCGATCCAAAATCTTTCTGGGATCCGTTGGACAGTACCAATGAACGCTGGCTCGAGCTCATCATTAATCCCAATCGCAAGCGTGGAGCCGATAACCCCGTGCCTTTTGAAACCCTGATTGAAGAGCAACACAGGCTTTTTAAGAAACATCGCAACACTACTTTTATTGCTGCTCATTTTGGTTGGTATGCCAACGACTTAAATAAATTAAGCATCATCCTTGATGCCTTGCCCAATGTAGTGGTAGAATTTGGTGCGGTGATTGCAGAACTTGGGCGTCAACCAAAGATGGCCAAAGCTTTTTTTACAAAATACCAGGACCGTATTTTATTTGGCAAAGACAGTTGGGTTCCTGCTGAATACCCCACCTATTTTAGAGTGCTGGAAACAGCCGATGAATATTTTCCTTACCACAAAAAATACCATGCCTTTTGGGCCATGTATGGCATGGAATTACCCGATAATATTTTAAAGAAAATCTATTATAAAAATGCATTGCGCATTATACCAAACATAGATAAAACGGGCTGGCCGGAATAATA
>JBBRFX010000132.1:0-11492 GCA_038241275.1 Chitinophagales bacterium | reverse complement strand
ATATTATCGCATGCAACAGTGGCCGTTTATTTACTGTCAACCTTTAAACAAGCAATATTTATTCGTACCGTTTTCGAAGATAAGTGAGCTTATAAAAATGCATACTTTTTTAAAAATTTGTAATGCAGGAGCATATTTGTCAAGTATTCTTCATACATCCGGGTTTTGCAAATAGTGTTTAATATGAAGTAAGGAGTTACTTGCAAAAAACCGATCAGACGTTTAATAAAAAGCCTGCCGATTTTATCAGCAGGCTTTTTTTAATAAATATCAATTACAGTTAGAACTTAGGTGTAACACCCATATTATAAAAAATAAAAGAATAAATATCAGCCGTAGTTTCCAAACCCTTTTTAAGATTGCTGGCACCATGGCCGCTGTTTACATCTACCCTTATCATAACCGGGTTATTGCCTTTGTATTTTTCCTGCAGCGATGCAATGTATTTGAATGAATGCGCAGGCACTACCCTGTCGTCATGATCGGCGGTGGTAACCAATGTAGCCGGATAATTTTTACTGGCGCTGATATTATGCATCGGCGAATAACCATATAGGTTTTTAAATTCTGCTGCAGATTTTTCGCTGCTGCCATATTCTGCTATCCAGTTAAAACCAATGGTGAATTTATGAAAGCGGAGCATATCCATAACGCCTACAGCAGGAATGGCTACTTTAAATAATTCGGGTCGCTGATTGGCCACTGCTCCTACCAACAAGCCACCGTTAGAACCACCATAAATAGCCAGGTAATCGCTGCTGCAATATTTTTTGGCAATCAGGTATTCGCCTGCAGCAATAAAATCATCAAACACATTTTGTTTTTTCAGCCCCATCCCAGCCTCATGCCATTTTTCTCCATACTCGCTGCCTCCTCTAAGATTGGCAGAAGCATAAATACCTCCCTGCTCCAACCAGGTAATTCTGGCCGGGCTAAAAGAAGGATTGGTACTGATATTAAAACCTCCATATGCATAGAGCATGGTTGGATTTTTGCCATTCTTTTTTAATCCCTTTTTATATACAATAAACATGGGCACTTTTGTACCATCCTTACTGGTATAAAAAACCTGTTCTGTAACAAAACTTTCCGGATCAAATTTTACTTCCGGCCTGCGAAACACTTCACTCTTGCCGGTAGCTATATCATATTTATAAATTGTGGGAGGAAAAGTAAAGGAAGTGAAAGTATAAAACACAAAGCTATCATCGTTTTCTCCATTAAAACCACTTACTGTACCCAGGGCAGGCAATTTTACTTCCCTCTCCAGTTTACCATCCATGTTATAAACATACACCCTGCTGGTAACATCTTTAAGGTAGGTTACAAAAAGTTTATTTCCTGCAGATGAAATGGAAGTAATGTTTTCTTCTTTTTCCGGAATAATGGTTTTCCAATTGCTGCTTTGTGGCTGCAACGGATCAACTATCACTACTTTTTGATTTTTAGCCCCATCATTGGTGGCAATTATAAATTTACCGTTATGATCTGCAATAAAACTATAAAGATATACTTCTGCATCTTTGATGATAGGTTTAAAAGTTTTATCGGAGCTGTTATTATCGTAATACCATAAGGCATTTCCTTCTTTTTTACTTCTGTCAGAAATATTCAGGAAAACAAAACGCTCATCTTCGTTGGTAAATACTCCATGAAAGCGAAGCGGATTGGCAGCATCCTCATATACCAGTTGATCCTGTGCCTGTGAAGTACCTACTTTGTGATAATATACCTGGTGATTTTCGTTTTTGGTTGATAGTTCTTTGCCTGCACCCGTAACAGGATAACGGCTGTAAAAAAATCCATCTCCCAGCCAGCTTGCACCCGATACTTTTACCCATGCCAGTGAATCGGGTAAATAAGTGAGTGTATTCATATCCATTACAAAAAAAGTTCTCCAGTCGCTGCCTCCGGCAGATTTTCCTACCACTGCATACCGGCCATCTTTTGAAAGAGAAAATGCAGCTAATGAGGTAGTTCCTTCCTTAGAAAATTTATTTGGATCCAATACTTCTTCCGGAGTTCCATTCATTCCTTTCTGCCTGTACAAAACAGATTGATTTTGTAAGCCACTGTTTTTACTAAAATAGAAATAATCATTTTTGCGGGAGGGCGATGAATATTTGGGGTAATTATTTATTTCTTCCAGTCGCTTAAACCATGGTTGCCGGTAAGGGATTTTATCCAGGTAATTAAAAGTTACTTTATTTTGCTCGGTTACCCATGCTTTGGTATCTGCACTGTTATCATCTTCCAGCCACCTGTAGGGATCTGCTACAGAACTGCCAAAATAATTGTCTACCTGTGAATCTTTTCTTGTTGCTGGATATTTTATCTGGCCCATACTGCAAAGGAATGAAAGGGTGAGCAAGCCTGAAGACAGGATCATTTTCATATTTAAAAATTTTTGATGAAGTTAATAACAAAACAAACAAATTGTAAAGGATGGCCATATTAAAAATTTAGTGTGTAATTTTGACGCATTTTAAAATCATAATATACCGTCAGATATTTAAACCTATTATTTAAAGCATGAAAAAAAAAGTAACTAAAATTGGGATATTAAGCAGTGGTGGGGATAGCCCGGGTATGAATGCTGCCATACGTGCAGTGGTTAGAACCGGATTACATTACGGATTAGAAGTATATGGCATTATGCGGGGCTATAGTGGCATTGTAGAAGATGACATGATAAAAATGGAAAGCCGAAGTGTGGCCAATATTATACAGCGTGGAGGCACCATATTAAAAACTGCCAGGTGTAAAGAATTTTTTGAATATGAAGGGCGAAAAAAAGCCTATGATAATTTAAAAAGAAGAGGTATTAACGGTTTGGTGGTTTTGGGAGGTGATGGAAGTTTTAGAGGAGCACAGATTTTCAGCAATGAATTTGACATTCCCTGTATCGGCTTGCCTGGCACCATTGATAAAGATATTGCCGGCACCGATTTTACCATTGGTTTTGATACTGCTGTAAATACAGCCGTAGAAGCCATTGATAAAATCAGGGATACAGCAGATGCACATGATCGCCTTTTTGTAATAGAAGTAATGGGGCGTGATGCAGGATATATTGCCCTGCATAGCGGTATTGCTACCGGCGCAGAAAATATCCTGATCCCCGAAAGAAAAACAGTGATGAATGATATTCTTAATTCGCTGGAAGAAAAAGAAAAAAGACAAAAACTGGTAAACCTGATTGTAGTTGCAGAAGGTGATGAATTTGGCGGTGCACAGGAAGTAGCCAACGTAATCAAACAAAAACTTCCCAACCTTGAAATAAGGGTAGCTATACTGGGCCATATCCAAAGAGGTGGCTCTCCTACCTGTATGGACAGGCTCCTTGCCAGCCGTATGGGATATCATGCAGTGGAATGCCTGGTAGAAGGAAAGCATAATATTTTTGTTGGAATAGTAAATAACAAAATGCACTATATTCCCCTGAATGAAGCAGTAAAGAAAAAACAAGGGATTAGCCAGGAATGGATGAAGATCGTGAAGATATTATCTACCTGATTAAAAAAACTCCCATAAAATATAAGTTGCTAAACAGTGATGCAAAAAACTGCTTTGGTAATTCATATTGCATAATCCAGTAACTTGAAAAGCTAAAAATGGGTCCTGCTTGCCCGGTTCTTTATTAAATAATTAAAAAAAAGTAAACAAGCGTAATGAGTAAAAACATCAATAAATACCTGCATCAGAATATGGATCAAACTGCGGGTATTATACACTCTCAAAAAAGAACCAAAATAGTAGCAACAGTAGGTCCAGCCTGCGACACCTACGAAAAATTACTTTCCCTGGTACAGGCTGGTGTAAACGTTTTTCGTTTAAATTTTTCTCACGGTTCTCATGAAGATAAAATAGATGTAATAGGGAAAATCCGCAGCATCATAAAAAATGAACCTTACAATATTGCCATATTGGGCGACTTGCAGGGCCCCAAAATAAGAGTGGGCGATCTTGAAGATGGAAAAGTTTTTTTACAGGAAGGGGATGAAGTTATTTTTACAACAGAAAAGATGACTGGCACCAAACAAAAACTTTATGTATCCTACCCTAATCTTACTACCGACGTTTTGCCCGGCGAAAGGATCTTTTTAGATGATGGTAAAATGGAACTGAAAGTAGTGGAAGTGCTGAATGAAAAAGAAGTAAAGTTAAGTGTAACACTTGGAGGTATGTTGTTTCCTAAAAAAGGTGTAAACTTTCCGGACAGTGGATTAACCATGCCTTCACTTACTGAAAAAGATATCGCAGATCTCGAATTTATTATTGAGCATAAATTAGATTGGGTAGCACTTTCATTTGTTCGCAAAACAGAAGACATCATAGAACTAAAAAGACGTATCAAAATAAAAGACTGCAAAATAAAAGTAATAGCCAAAATAGAAATGCCGGAGGCATTAAAAAACCTTCGGGATATTATTGTAGAAAGTGATGGTATCATGATAGCCCGTGGCGACCTGGGGGTAGAAATCCCCATAGAACAGGTACCTGTAATACAAAAAGACATCATCCGCAAGTGCATGCACAGGGCCAAACCTGTGATAGTAGCCACGCAGATGATGGAAAGTATGCTGGATCGTACCAAACCAAACCGCAGTGAAGTAAGTGATGTGGCCAATGCTGTACTGGAAGGTGCAGATGCAGTAATGCTAAGTGGAGAAACAGCTACCGGGTCTTATCCTACCCTTGTGGTAGAAACCATGAGTAAGATTATTTTGGAAGTAGAAAAAACATTGTATGAATATGACAGGGATGATATTCTTACCCCTCAACCGCACTCTCCGTCTTTTTTAAGTGATGCAATTTGTTACAGCGCCTGCAGTTTGTCTAAAGATGTGCGTGCTCATGCATTAATTGGGATGACGCAAAGTGGCTACACTGCGTTTATGCTTAGCAGTTACCGTCCCAAATCGCCTCTGTATATTTTCAGTAAAGAAAAAAGCCTTATCAGCCAGTTAAGTCTTAGCTGGGGAGTAAGGGCATTTTATTATGCCGAAGAAGAAAGTCTGGATGATATTATTTTTGACCAGATAGATATTTTAAAACAAAGAGGATTTGTAAAATCAGGGGATGTCATTATAAACACCGGTAGCACTCCTGTAAGATTGCACCTGCCTACCAATATTATAAAAGTTACAAAACTGGATTAATTTAAATTTAAAAAAATAAAAAGTATATAAAGTTTTGCCCTGTTGCATCACTCTATATACCTTTTTGAATTATACACTTCAATACTCCCAAATCCTTACGGCCACAAACATATAATGATCGCTGCAATTACATTTCCTATAACGGTGTATCCGCCGTTAATGAAATGTAAACCTGCAGGTCTTTTTTCATAGCAATAAGAAATGCTGATAGCCGTACTGCCAAAGAGCAAACCAGTTAGCAATCCAAGTTTTAAACCACTCATCCATCCACCAGTAAGTTGGAGTTTGTATTGCAATATGGCCAAACCTAATGCGGTTAAGAACATAAAAAAAACAGAAGCAAGCATAATAACTACCATGCCTTTTGTGGCATCCGGGTCTTTGGGATTAATTTTGGTAAGTTCAAGCCATTTGCTGGCAAATAAAATTTTTGAATACCACAATGCTCCCAATGCAAAATACCCGAGTGCTGCACAAAGAATGGCCAGCCAATTGAGTTCGCTTAAAAATGATGTGTTCATGTTTGTTGGTTTAGGTTTAAAAAGATTAAACAATATAAATACTGTTTACCGGCTTTGCAAGCATCTTTTAAAACAACCAACCTTTCTTACTGAGCTCTATGCATATATTTCAATAGATTTCTTCTGGCGGTATTTTTTATTTTTCTCTGAAAAAAACTATTCCATCCCAGTAACCATCCACTAAAACCCAATGCCTGTTTGCTCCAGTTGTGCAGGCTGAACGCATCACTATGTTCCATTATTTTTCCATCCCTTAATTTCATATGAGCCCTAACATTGTTAACTACTTTTCTGCCGGTTTTAGAAAATGTATAGGTGGCCACCCAATCGCAGTTATAATAATCATCTCCCAAATCTTTGATATTGTCAAACGTTAATGAAAAATTTTGGGCGTTTTTACAAAGCATTTCCCACATCGATTTTACCTCTTCTCCTCTCAGGAGTTCAAACGCCGGATCAAAAAATACAATATCATCGCTGTAACATGCATTCATTTCGTGTGCATCCAATTGTTGAAATGAAGCATAAAATTTATGAATTAATTGTTCATTGTTATTCATAGCCAAGTCAGTTTGTTTTGGTAAATTTAGCGATCTAAAATTTAGTTAATATGCAAAAACTGATCATCCTTTGTATTTTTTGTTATTCTTCCTTCAGCATGTGTGCACAAAATGCAGATAGTACCTGGTTTGTAAATAACTACAGTAAGAAAGAATTGTACATCAGCATGAGGGATGGAGTAAAATTATTTACCAGTTTTTACATCCCCAATGACATTACCGAAAAACATCCTTTTCTTATTACCCGAACCCCCTACTCCTGTGCGCCATATGGAGAAGATAAATTTATGCCTGTATGGTATAGTTATAAAATGGCTTATGCAAAGGAAAATTACATTTTTGTAATCCAGGATGTACGTGGCAGGTATATGAGCGAAGGGGTTTTTGAAGATGTACGCCCATTTAATAAAAACAAAAAAGGTTTGGAGTTTGATGAAGCCAGCGATACTTATGATGCTGTGGACTGGATGGTAAAAAACATAACCAATAACAATGGCAATGCAGGTGTAATGGGCACATCCTACCCGGGATTTTACAGCACAGAAGCTGCGCTGAGCGGCCATCCTGCCATAAAAGCTGTAAGCCCGCAGGCGCCTGTTACAGATTGGTTTATTGGAGATGACTTTCATCACAATGGTGCTTTTTTTATGATGGATGGATTTTCATTTTATCCATCTTTTGGTAAACCTCATCCTACACCCACTAAAGATTATGGAAGCGGATTTACGTCCCCGGTTAAAGATAATTATGAATTTTATTTGCGTGCCGGGCCGTTAAAAAACCTGGCCTCAATGATTGGTGACAGTATAAAATTCTGGCACGAATTGTACACACATCCCAACTACGATGCATGGTGGCAGGCACGCAATGCAAGAGCAGGATTGTATAATGTAAAACCTGCCATGCTGTGGGTAGGTGGTTTGTTTGATGCAGAAGATTGCTGGGGTGCATGGAATTGTTACAAAGCTACCCAACAACAAAGCCCGCAAACTAATAATAAAATTGTAATGGGCCCATGGTCTCATGGGCAATGGAGCAGAGAGGGAAGTTATTTGGGTAATATACAATTCGAAAGCAATACGGCTGATTATTTTCAAAAGAATCTGGAGGTTCCTTTCTTTCAATATTATTTAAAGGGAAAAGGAAGTGTAAATGAAATTAAAAATGCCAACATTTTTTTTACCGGAGAAAATCAATGGAAAAAATTTGATCAATGGCCGGCAAAAGAAGTAGAAAATAAAAAACTGTTTATTGATACAAATGAAAAGCTAAGTTTTAAAGTTAACCAAACCACAAAACCTGCTTTTTACGAATATATCAGCGACCCTGCAAAACCAGTTCCTTACACAGAAGATGTACATAACAGGCGCACCAGGGAATACATGACCGACGACCAGCGGTTTGCTGGCAGAAGAACAGATGTACTTAGTTTTGAAATGGATGAATTAAAAGAAGATCTTACACTCGCCGGCCCCATTATTGCAAATTTATTAACTAGTATTTCTACTACAGATGCAGATTTTGTTGTAAAACTGATTGATGTTTTTCCGGATACTTTTAGCTACACAACTACGGCTGCTTCGGGGAGGCAGAGAGCGGCTTCTTATCCAATGGGAGGCTACCAGATGCTGGTACGTGGCGAAATAATGAGAGGAAAATTTAGAAACAGTTTTTCTGCACCAGCCCCATTTACTCCAAATAAACCAACCAACGTAAAATTTGAATTACCTGATGTGGCCCATACTTTTAAAAAAGGTCATCGCCTTATGATTCAAATACAAAGCAGTTGGTTTCCTTTGGCAGACAGGAACCCACAAAAGTTTATAAATATTTACCAGGCCAATGAAAATGATTTTCAAAAAGCAACCATCAGAATTTACAGCGGTGCCCAGGCTTCCTATTTTACACTTCCAATTTTAAATAACTAATGAAAACACTTTATTTTTTTATTGCCACAGTTTTTTGCCTGCAGGTAACAGCGCAGCCAACGCTTAATATCGTTCCGATGCCTGCAGAAGTAATGATGCCGGCCACTCCCGGAGAATTTAATATCAGCAAAAACACAGCACTGGTAATTGCGGATGCGGGGTTAGAAAAAACGGCTGTTTTATTTAATGACTATCTGCAAAATACCTACGGATTTAAATTAACGATATCAAAGGCAACAGAACTAAATAATGCCATAGTATTTAATTATGGGCAGGTTAATAATCAACTGGCTGGTGCTTATACAATGGAAGTAAATAACAAAGCTGTTTATATAACAGCCGATAATGAAACAGGCATTTTCTACGGCATGCAGACCTTGTTACAAATACTTCCTTTGCCAAAAGAAGGCACCATTTCAAAAACGGATCAATTAACTATTCCGCATTTATCTATTAAGGATTATCCAAGGTTTGCCTATCGTGGCATGCACCTGGATGTAGCCCGCCACTTCTTTCCGGTTGCTTTCATTAAAACATATATTGATTATTTGGCCGCACATAAATTCAATACTTTTCACTGGCACCTTACCGAGGACCAGGGCTGGAGAATTGAAATAAAAAAATATCCAAAACTTACTGAAGTAGGTGGTTTTAGAAACGGCACCATCATTGGCCGCTATCCCGGCACCGGCAACGATAACATCCGTTATGGCGGTTTTTATACCCAGGAACAAATAAAAGAAGTGGTACAGTATGCAGCAAACCGTTACATTGATGTAATTCCTGAAATTGAGTTACCCGGTCATTCATCTGCCGCGATTGCTGCTTATCCGCAACTAAGTTGTTTCCCCAAAGAGGATACAAAGATTTTGGAAAGTACGCCATGGGCCGGCAGCCGCAAGGGAAAACAGGTGCAACAAACATGGGGTGTTTTTGAAGATGTATTTTGCCCAAGCGAATTTACCTTTAATTTTTTAGAAGATGTATTGGATGAAGTGATGACTTTGTTTCCTTCAAAATACATTCATATTGGTGGTGATGAATGTCCTAAAGCTGCATGGAAAAGATCTGCATTTTGCCAGCAACTGATAAAAGATAAAAAACTGAAAGACGAACATGGCCTGCAGAGTTATTTTATTCAACGCATAGAAAAATATATTAACAGCAAAGGAAAAAAAATTATTGGTTGGGATGAAATACTGGAAGGTGGCCTTGCTCCCAATGCAACCGTAATGAGCTGGCGTGGCGAAGAAGGTGGCATACAGGCGGCCAGGCAAAATCATGATGTAGTGATGACTCCCGGCGGCTGGATGTATTTTGATCATACCCAAAGTACCAATGAAGATAGTGTAACCATCGGCGGATATACCCCTCTGGAAAAAGTATATGCGTATGAACCCATTCCTGCAACATTGCCTGCAGAAAAGGCAAAATATGTTTTAGGTGCACAAGCCAATTTGTGGACGGAATATATCAAGAATGAGCAAAAGCTGGAATACATGATCTTTCCCCGTATGACTGCATTGGCAGAAGTATTGTGGAGCCCAAAAGAAAACAGGGACTGGAACAGTTTTGAAAAAAGGTTGCCGGTTATTTTTGAAAGATATAAATTATGGGGCACAAATTTCAGTACTGCTTTTTATGATCTTCAATCAAAAGTGATTCCCTTTGGTGCCAATGGTATTGCCTGGGAATTAAAAGCAAAAAACAGGAAAGGACAAATCATTTATACAAAAGATAAAACTCAAAGTGCTTCATCAAACTATACACAGCCCATACCCGTTACCGGTAGTATGGAATTGAATGCAGCCTTAACCGACAGCAACCATACCCTCATCAGCAACTGGGTGAGCCAGTCTTTTAAAATAAATAAAGCCAGCGGAAAAAAAATATCCCTTACCAATGCTCCCGGCAAACAATATGCCGGTAGTGGTGGATTTACCCTGGTAGATGGCGTTCAAAATACTATGGGAATGAACAGGGCCGCCCAATTTCTTGGCTTTATAGGCAAAGACCTGGAAGCAGTTATAGACCTGGGTAAAAGCGAGCCCATTGATGAAATTATTTTGCATGCCTTTGAGCAAACCGGAAGCTGGATATACCGCCCGGTTTCAGTTTCATTTTACAGCAGCGAAAACGGGAATGATTTTGTGTTGTTGCAAACCATTAATGAACTGGATGAAAAAAGAAATTTACAATACATCTGCCGCAAAAAAACAACGGCCAGGTTTATAAAAGTAATGGCAAAAAATTATGGTATCATTCCCTCAGGATTACCAGGAGCCGGAAATGCAGCATGGCTGTTTGTTGATGAGATAGAAATAGGTGTTTTGTAGCAAGGTGTCAGGCCACTTTTGTTAGGTGTCAGGCCACTATTGTAGCGCATCATTTATGGAGACCTTGTGACAGTGGCCAGACACTTCGCAAGGTGTCAGGCCACTTTTGTAGCGATTCATTTATTGAGACCTTGTGACAGTGGCCAGACACCTTAACCTACTTGCAAAAACACTTAGCTTATTGTATCTTAATACCAAAATAAATAAGCCATGCACTTCGAACCCGGTGAAGTATACCATCTTTACAACAGAGGTAATAACAGGCAGCACATTTTCTTCAATGATAAAAATTACCTCTATCTCCTGACTAAAATTAGAAATGAATGGAAAGATTATTGTGAAATTTTATGTTATTGCCTTATGCCAAATCATTTTCATTTTATGATTATTCCAAATAAAGAAGGTTGTATTGAATTAACGATTGGAAGCAATTTATCCAGTATGCAAAAATTATCAAAAGCAATTGGTAAAACCCTTAGCTCTTATACAAAAGCAATCAACATACAAAATAAAACGACAGGCAATTTGTTTCAGAAAAAAACCAAGGCAAAATTGATTGATAAAAATATCGGATTAATCAATAACCTGAAAATAACAGACTACCTAATTACCTGTTTTTATTATATCCACCTCAATCCTTTAAATGCAAAACTTGTAACCAATTTAAAAGACTGGCCTTTTTCTTCATGGGTTGATTATGCAGGCCTGAGAAATGGTAGCCTTTGTAATAAGAATAGGTTATTTGAGTTGACTGGTTTAAATGAACAGGATTGTTTGCTTCAAAACCCGGATATTAATGATGAAATGATTAACCAAATGTTTTAGTTAGTTGTCAGGCCACTTTTTGCAAGGTGTCAGGCCACTTTTGTAGCTAGGTGTCAGGCCACTTTTGTAGCACCTCAATTATAAAAACCTTGTGATAGTGGCCAGACACCTAATTGCGAAAGGTGTCAGGCCACTTTTTGCAAGGTGTCAGGCCACTTTT
>JBBRFX010000131.1:0-11556 GCA_038241275.1 Chitinophagales bacterium | reverse complement strand
ACCGTTAATGCATAAGCAGATACATGCGGAATATTTTTACTTAAAACCCTTTGTATATTTTTTATAAAATCTTCTTTGCTTAGCAATTGAGAACCATAAATAAGATCAACAGAAAAATTAGAGAATCCTGCTGCAAGGATGTAATCTATACTTTGAAGCGACTGGCTGGCATTGTGTGCCCTGTTCATCCATTTTAACTCAGCCTCGTTAAAAGACTGCACGCCAAGGCTGAGCCGATTGATGCCCATCTGCAGCCATTGTTCTAATATACCATTATTAATATCATCGGGGTTGGCTTCCAATGTAAATTCTGCATCTTTATTTACAGTAAAATTTTGTTTTACAGTAAGCAATATATCATTGATCTCCCGGGGGCTTAATAAACTGGGGGTACCTCCACCAAAGTAAATGGTTTCTATTATTGTTTCAGGTAATTTGCTTTGTGTTGTTAAAATAATTTCTTCCCTTAATGCGTTTAAAAGCTGGTCTTTCCTGTCAAGTGTAGTGGAGAAATGAAAATTGCAATAAGTACATGCCTGCCTGCAAAATGGAATATGAATATAAATGCCCGACAAAGATTGTAGATTTACGTTTTAGAAACCATTGTTTAAATAAATGAATAGTAAGGCTGTAGTTACATTTAAAAAAGGGCTTACTCTCTGTATCCTGCTTTGGTGCATACAGCCTTGTGCATGGTCGCAAAAGGCAGCGGATGCTAAGAGTCCGATTTCACTTTATATTCATCATGTTGGCAAAGATAGCGGCTTTGTAACGGCTTCATTAGGATTGCAAACTGGTTTTGCAGGTGAAACAGAGGCGGTGGGTTATATCAATAAGATTACACAAACACTTGCTTCCAAAGGATATCCTGTGGCATCGTTAGATAGCTTATGGCAGCAGGGAGATACCTTTCATATTCAATTATATACGGGCCAAAAATATAACTGGATACAATTATTAGCTTACAATATTGATAAGCAGGCATTAGACGCTACAGGTTTTGCTCCCAAAAATTACAATAACAAACCTTTGAATATTTCGCAATTGCAATCATTACAGGAGCGGTTGCTCAATTATTACGAAAAACAAGGGTATCCGTTTGCATCGGTTTACCTGGATAGTATTGTGCTTTCTGAAGATAAAATGAGTGCATTGCTCAGGGCAGATAAGGGTGTTTTGTATCATATAGATAGCATCAGGATGTATGGTAAAGTAAAGCTGAGTAAGCATTTTTTGCAACGATACTTTGGCATTCAAAACGGAAGCATTTACAACAAAGAAAAATTGAAGCAGGTAGATAAACGAATGCTGGAACTTCCCTTTCTTACTCCTGTGCAACCATCAGATCTTACCATGCTGGGCAGCGGATCTGTTTTAAACTTATATGCAACACCAAGAAAAAACAGCCAGGTGAATTTTTTGTTGGGAGTTTTGCCTGCATCCTCCCAAAATGATAAACTGCAATTGACAGGTGATGTGAACCTGGATCTGAAAAATATGTTTGGCGGTGCCGAAGAAATTCTTTTGAAATGGCAACAGCTACAGGCAAAATCGCCCCGGCTTAATCTAGGTTATACGCAACCTTATATACTTAATTCACCTTTTGGCATTAATTTTTTATTCGACCTTTTTAAAAAAGACTCTAATTTTTTACAGGTAAACGCCCAGGCAGGAGTGCAGTATAATTTATCGGCCAACCAGTTTGGTAAATTATTTTTACAATGGCAAAATAATACCCTGTTGTCGGGTGCTGTAGATACCAACCTTATAAAACTTCAAAAGGAATTGCCTCCCAATATTGATGTGAGTGCTGTAAATGTGGGCATCAATTACGAATGGCTGGCCACCAACTACCGTTATAATCCCCGTAAGGGAAATGAGATCAGCTTTATGAGTATTGTTGGTATAAAGAATATCCGGCAGAATACTGATATCATTAATATAAAAGATCCGTCTTTTAACTTTTCCAGCTTATATGATTCTATTAAACCAAAAAGTTACCAGCTCAGGTTTAAACTAAGTGCTTCTCATTATTTCCCCTTGTCTAAATCTGCAACATTTAAGGCCACTATGAACGGGGGTTATTATACCAGTCCCAATATTTTTAGAAACGAATTATTTCAAATAGGGGGTTATAAACTATTAAGAGGTTTTAATGAAGAAAGTATTTATGCCAGCAGTTATGCGGTATTAACAGCAGAGTACCGTTATCTGGTGGCACTTAACTCTTACCTGTTTGCTTTTGCAGATATAGGATTGGTGAAGAATAAATACCAGGCTATAAATACAAACAACCAGTTTACGGGAGCCGGCCTTGGTATTATGTACGAAACCAAAGCTGGCTTGCTTAACCTTAGCTATGCTTTGGGAAAAAGAGATGATGTACCTTTTAATATCAGGGAGGCATCCAAACTACATTTTGGGTATATCAACTACTTTTAATGAATTTAAATAAATGCCCGTTATTTTTGCAGCCGAAAATATATATATCCCTTTTGAAGCAGTTTTATCAAATCTTATTATTACTATTTATTTTTAACGGAGCATTTGCCCAGCAGGCAGATACTACGTTGCCTGTAAAGGACAGTTTACTCCTGCCCGATAGCATATCTGTTTCTATTGCTAAATCAGTTGTTTCACCGTTAGATGACTTACTTGCTGCAAATAGTTATTTAAACAGTAAGGGTACTTCTGTTTCATTAACGATAAGAACAAAAAAGCTGAATGACCAGGATCCTTTGTTTTATTTGCTGGCCGGGTTAATTTTCTTTTTTGGAATAATAAGAACAATATATGCACGATATTTTTCCACATTATTCAGGGTGTTTTTTAACAGTTCTCTCAGGCAAAGTCAGTTAACAGACCAGTTACTGCAATCTAATCTTCCCTCTTTGTTTTTTAACCTTATTTTTTTAATGACAGGAGGTTTTTATATTTATTTTTTCATACAAAGACTAAGCACAGATGCGTACGACATCAACTGGATATTGTTGGGCTCATGTGTGGCAATATTCAGTATAATTTACCTGGTAAAATTTCTTACCCTCAAATTTGTAGGTTGGGTAACGGGTTATAAGCAGGAAGCTGATACGTATATTTTTATTATATTTTTAATCAATAAAATAATCGGCATTTTTCTGTTACCTGTTATCGTTGTTTTATCTTTTTCTCCTTATTCGATAGTAAATATTGTTATTATTCTTTCCTATTTATTGATAGGGGTGATGCTATTGCTTAGATTTTTTCGGTCATATGGTTTATTGCAGCATAAATTAAAAGTGAGCAGGTTTCATTTTTTTTTATATATTTTCTCTGTGGAGATATTGCCATTAATGCTTATATACAAAGCAGTTAGCGTTTTTATAGTTAAAATACTTTAACTTTACGATATCATTAGGAAAAAAATAAGTATGTCAATAAACGAAAAGGCTGTAGTATCTGCACCTAAAAAAGTTAAAAAAGTACTTATCGCCCAGCCCAAACCTGAGGGTTTAAAATCTCCTTATTTCGACCTTGCCAAAAAATACAGTTTAAACATAGATTTCTTTCCTTTTATAGTAATAGAGGGTATAATATCAAAGGATTTTCGCAGGCAAAAGATTGATGTAGGAGCTTATTCTGCAGTGATATTTACCAGTCGTCATGCCATTGACCATTTTTTCAGGGTATGTGAAGAAATGAAAACAACTGTATCTCAGGATACCAAGTACTTCTGTATTACAGAAGCCGTGGCACTGTATCTTCAAAAGTTTATTCTTTACAGAAAGCGAAAAGTTTTTTATGGTGCCGATGGTACTAACAAAAGCCTGTTTGATGTTATAAACAAACATAAAGACAACGAAAAATTCCTATATCCCTGTTCAGAATCTTTTGATAGTGGCATTACCAACTGGTTAAAAACCAATAACTGTGAGTTTGCTACACCGGTTCTTTACAAAATCATCAGTAATGATATTAAAGAAGTAATAGGGCGCAACTATGATGTTATCTGTTTTTTTACGCCCGGTGGTGTAAAAAGCCTTTTAGAAAACTTTCCTGCTTATAAACAAAACGGAACTAAAATAGGCGCATTTGGTGCAAATACTTTCAAAGCAGCAGAAGAAGCTGGCCTCATACTGGAAATAAAAGCACCTTTGCCACAAACGCCAAGCATGATCAGTGCACTGGAAAAATTCCTGCTCTCCACCAAAAAGAAATAATTTTACGAAGCAACTAAAACGGTTGCTTTTTTTTTGCCGTATATATAGGTACCATTTAATTTTTACTTAATGAATAAGAAGTATAGTAATGCTCTGGTTAATGAATCAAGTCCTTACCTTTTGCAGCATGCTCACAACCCCGTAAACTGGTATCCATGGGGAGAAGTGGCTCTTAATCTTGCAAAAGAAAAAGACCTGCCCATTTTAGTAAGCATTGGTTATTCAGCCTGCCATTGGTGCCATGTAATGGAAAGAGAAAGTTTTGAAAACGAAACCGTGGCCCAATACATGAACGAACATTTTATTAATATAAAAATAGACCGGGAAGAACGTCCCGACCTGGATCATATTTATATGGATGCACTGCAGGCTATTGCCGGTAATGGTGGCTGGCCTCTGAATGTTTTTCTTACAACAAAAGCTAAACCATTTTATGGAGGTACTTATTTTCCGCCACAAAAAGCATTTAACCGTGAATCTTGGTTAGATGTTTTACATTCTATGACTAATTTATGGACAAATAAAAGGGAAGAAGTAGAACTTCAGGCAGATAACCTGGTAGAACATATAAAAAAATCAAACAGCTTTGGCAGTGCAAAAAATATTATTCCCGCTACAGAAACCGTATCTTTTTTTAATAAAGATGATTGCAGGTTGATGGCAGCAAAAATATTAGCCACTGCTGATACAATTGATGGAGGGTTTGGAAAAGCACCTAAATTCCTTCAAACTTATGCTGTGCAGTATCTTTTTCAATATGATGAACTATATAATCATCCTGCTGCAAAGGAACATGCCCTGTTTACCCTGAAAAAAATGTTGAATGGCGGCATTTATGATCAACTTGCCGGAGGGATATCAAGATATAGTACAGATAATCAATGGCTGGCTCCCCATTTTGAAAAAATGTTGTATGATAATGCTTTGTTTACAAGTGTGCTATGTGATGCTTACCAAATTACCAAACAGAAAACTTTTGAAGACGGTATTCGTAATACGTTGTTCTTTTTTATGAACGAAATGAAACATGCTGAGGGAGGTTATTATACTGCATTGGATGCAGATAGCGAAGGAGTGGAGGGTAAGTTTTACGTTTGGCAACAAAAAGAAATCTATCAACTCCTTGGCAAAGATGCAGCCTTATTTTGTGATTACTATAATGTAACCGAACAAGGAAATTGGGAAGAAAATAACATTTTAAATATTACCAGCCCTGCAGAGGAAATTGCAACAAAGAATCAATTGAGTATTGAGGAATTTGAACAGATAATCAATAGGTGTAAAAAGATATTATTGGTTGTAAGACAACAACGTATCCGCCCCGGCACCGACGATAAAATATTGCTGGGTTGTAATGCACTTATGTTAACTGCTTTTTGTAAAGCTTATGCAACGCTTCAGGAAGAAGCTTACAAAGCAGCAGCAATAGAATTATATAAATTTATTGCAGATAAATTTAAAGACGATATGTATGAGGGTGGTTTAAGGCATACTTATAAAAATAAAGAGGCCCGATACCCTGCATTTTTAGATGATTATGCTTACCTCATTCAGGCTTGTATTTTATTGCAGGAAATTACTTCCGATCAGCAATATCTCTATAAAGCAAAGGAGCTGACAGTATATGTTTTAAAATATTTTGCTGATGAAGAAAGCCCGTTTCTTTTTTATACTCATAAAGATCAAAAAGACATTGTAGTTAGAAAAATTGAGCTATATGATGGTGCCACCCCTTCTGCAAATGCTATAATGGCTCATAATCTACTATACCTGGGAATCGTTTTTGATGAGCAATCATGGCATTTACAAGGCACAGAAATGCTTAAATCTGTATTTAATGCATTGAAAAAATATCCAACTTCCTTTTCAGTTTGGGCATCAGTTTACCTGGTTCAAACAGCAGGTGTGCACGAAATTTCTGTTACCGGAAAAAATATCAAACTATTTTTAAAAGACATTTTAATCAATTACATACCTAATAAAATAGTACAAAGCAGTACTAAAGAAATGGATATGCCCCTGCTTATTAAAAAGCAATACCAGGATGATGTAACCATTTATTTATGTAGAAATTATAGCTGTGGGCTCCCGTTAAAAGAGGTTTCGGCGCTATTAAATTCTATAAGAGAAACGAGGAATTAAAATCGTTCTATCACAATATTTATTTATTCGCTTCGTTTATATTATTCTGTGGAATATAATAGTGTGTAGAAAAATTAATAAAAACGAAATTCAGTCAGGTGATGTTAATTCAAAATAATCATTACATTTGCTATTACCCCTCAAAGATTTAAAAATGAACAATCGGATATTCTATCTATTAGCAGTCGCTGCTATCGTTACATCTGCAAGCAGTTGTAAAATGCTTAGCGGAAAAAAGAAATCTGGCTCCTTGACAAACGACGGTCAGTTGCACGGCGTTGCACCTGGCACTAAATGGTCAATGCCAAAACCATTCGGAATGGTATATGTGCCACCAGGCACATTTCACATGGGTCCCAGTGACGAAGATGTGAATTATGCCTATACAGCCCGTAACAAACAGGTGTCAATAAGTGGATTTTGGATGGATGCCACAGAAGTAACTAACAACGAGTATCGTCAGTTTACCAACTGGGTTAGAGATTCTATAGCTGCCAAATTGATGGGTTTTGTTAAACAAAGTCAGGATGGTACAGAATTGATAGATTGGGCAAAAGTTAAAACAATTAAATGGGGCGATAAAGCAACTATTGAAAAAATAGATGCCATCATCGTTACTCCGGATAACCGCATCTTTGGTAAAAAAGAACTCGATGCAAAAAAAATCGTATATCAGTCAGAGATATTTGATTATAAAGCCGCCGCTAATAACAGAGATGTTACAATTCCACGTTCTGCTTTTATAGTTAAACAACAAATTCCTGTTTATCCGGATTCATTATGCTGGGTAAGAGATTTTGCATATTCTTATAACGAGCCAATGGCAAAAAAATATTTTGGTCACCCCGCTTTTGGTAATTACCCTGTAGTGGGTGTTAATTGGAAACAAGCCACAGCCTTCTGCGAATGGAGAACTATCTTTTACAATAGCTTTTTAGAAAGCAAAAAAAGAACCTCTGAAACAGATTACCGCCTGCCTACAGAAGCCCAATGGGAATATGCAGCAAGAGGTGGCCGTTCTCAATCTCCCTATCCATGGGGCGGACCTTACCTTAGGAATAAAAAAGGTTGCTTATTGGCCAACTTTAAACCAGGTCGTGGTAACTATCCCGAAGATGGTGGTTTTTATACCGTAAGAGCAGATGCTTACTGGCCAAACGATTTCGGGCTATATAACATGGCAGGTAATGTAGCTGAGTGGACTTCTTCATTATATTATGAGGGGGGGTACAACTTCCAACACGATATGAACCCGGATATACGCTGGACAGCGAAGGAATCAGATCCTCCACGTATGAAGCGTAAAGTATTGCGTGGTGGAAGCTGGAAAGATGTAGGCCATTTTCTTCAAACAAGTACCCGTAATTACGAGTACCAGGATACTTCAAAATCATATATTGGTTTCAGATGTGTGATAGATTTACCTCCTTCTACAAGTCGTAAAAAGTAATTGTCCGCTGATAAAGCACAATTTTTTTTCCCCTATATAATAAACTTATTAATTACCCGTTCTAACTAAAACTAGAACGGGTAATTTTAACGGTCTTACTTAATAATTCACAAACAATCCCCACTTAAAACATTTTAAAATCTAAAAACAATGGCCCAAAAGAAAAGAACCTTTTTAACCCTTATTGATGTTTTGGTTAGTGCTGGTGCAGCCGTAATTATTTTTGCTGCCTGGGCTAAATTAACTCATCAGTCTTATGCAGATATAATGCTTACAGTTGGTATGTGGACGGAAACTGCAATCTTTCTTGTATATGCCGGTATTGAGTGGGTAAAACCAAAACATCATGAAGAAGATGATGAAGAACCGGTTTTAGCTTTAGCAGGAGGCAATCCAGCTTTGCAATCAATGGATAAAATGTTGCAGGAAGCAGATATTACTCCAGCAAATCTTAAAAAATTAGGTGAAGGATTTTCCAAATTAGGCACAACTGTAAGCGGGATAACTGATGTAAGTGATGTAGTAAAATCTACTAATGAGTTTGGAAATAAAACCAAAGAAGCTACTGTTGCCATTACCAATATGGCAACTTCTTTTACCAATAGTGCTAATACAATGGCATCTTTCAACAATGCATCTGAAAGTGCAAGAGGATTTCATGAGCAGGTACAGGTATTAACCAAAAACCTTGGTTCATTAAATACTATCTATGAATTGGAACTTAAAGAAAGTAACAATCACCTGAAGGCTTTAAATGGTTTTTATGGTAAAATGGCTGAAGCCAGTCAGGCAATGATGAATAGCGTAGAAGATGCCAATAAAGCAAAAGATCAGATTAGTACTTTAGCTACTAACCTGAGCAAACTGAACGCAGTTTATGGCAATATGCTAAGTGCTATGCAAGGCAGATAATTTTTGAAAGTTAGCTTTTAGAAATTAATATTCAGATCCAAACAATATTAAATAAAAACATTAAATATTAATCAGATATGGCTTTACCCAAAGAGCCCCGGCAAAAGATGATTAACATCATGTACCTGGTGTTAACAGCTATCCTGGCGCTAAACGTATCGGCGGAAGTTATTGAAGCTTTTAAAACAGTGGATAAAAGTTTAGTAAACTCTAATACGAATATAGAAGCATCTAATATTACATTATTTAAATCCCTGGAAAAAAAGAAATCAGATCCTACTTCAAAAGCTCTTGCAGAAATATGGGCTCCTAAAGCTGACCAGGCTAAAAAGTTGTCAAATGAAATGATGACTTATATTGAAGCGCTTAAGTTAGAATTAAAAACTTCTTCAGGATTAACAATAGAAGAAGGTGTTGAAAAATACAAAGAAGATGATTTGAATGCAACTTCAAGAATATTTGATACAGAAAAAAAAGGGAAAGAATTAGATGATAAAATGAAAGCTTACAAAGCAGCTATTTTGGCAATTGATCCCGAAATTAAGTCAGCTTTTGTAACAAGCTTACCGGTAGATGTAGTAGAAGGAAAAGATGGCACTACTCATAATTTTAGAATGATGCCTACTGTAGCCGCAATTACTTTATTAAGTAAAATGCAGAATAATATTAAAAATGCAGAAAACCAGGTAGTAACTTTTGCTCATAACAAAATTGGCGAAGTTGCTTTAAGAATGGATGAATCTGCAGTATTGGTTGGCCAATCAAGCAACTATGTAATGCCAGGTGAAGAAGTTACCATTACTGCCGGTGTTGGTTCTTATAGTTCGCAGGGTGGAACCAGCATTAATATTGGTGGCCAGAGTGTACCAGTTGTTGCAGGCCAGGGTAGTGCAAAGTTTACAGCATCAGGGGCAGGTCTTCAAAAAAGGCAGGTTACTGTTACTTACCTGGATCAAAACAAAAAGCCACAAACCAAAACAGTAGAAGTTGCATACACTATTGGTACTCCCGGTGGTGCGGCTGTGATGTTAGATAAAATGAACGTATTTTATATTGGTGTAGATAACCCGGTTACTATCGGTTCTCCTACTGGTTGGGATAAAACGAACGTAATCATGAGCGGAGGTACTATCAGTGGAACAGGTTCTAAAAGAAGTGTAAGAGTATCTGCTATAGGAAATGCAACTATTACAGTGAGCCCCGATGGTAAACCTAGTACTTATTCTTTCAGGGTTAAAAAAATACCAGATCCAATTTTTAAAGTTGGTTCCGGTAAAATAAGAATGACTTCTGTAGAATTTAAGAACCAACAATTTTGCAGGGCAGAGTTGGAGAATTTTGATTTCGATCTTAAATTTAACGTTGTAAGTGCAACTGTTTACTTTTCTGGTGCTAACTTTCAGAACGTTGCAACCAGGAACATAAGTAGCAACAGTTTGGCAGGTTTACAGGCTGAAATGCAAAAATGTGGTCCCGGTTCTGTTATTTCATTTGATAATATAAAAGTATCAGGGCCTGATGGCACTAGATCTATAGATGGTAAATCAATCGCATTATATTAAAATTAAGAGCTATGAAAAAGCGTTTTATTAGATTATTATTCCTGGCCGTTTTGCTTTGTGGCTTTTCTGATGCTGTTATGGCTCAGAAGAAAAAGCCCGTTGCTAAAAAGCGTACTTCTACCAAAAGAGCTACAGCTACTAAAACAAAAGCAAAGGTTCAGCCAACTGTTGCAACTGTGGATACTATACAGGCAGTAGCTGAAGCTCCCAAACCAGCTAATGATAGTCTTCCAATTAAAATGGTAAAAAAGTCTCTTCGACCAGATGAAGCAGTAGAAACTACAGTTTTGAGAGATAGAACTCCATTGGCATACGAGCATTTACGTGCAGATGATGCAGTTTACAGGCATAAAATATGGAGAGAAATTGATACCCGTGAAAAGATCAACCTGCCATTCAGGTATTCGGCTGATGAAAATAACGGTAATCAGCGTTTTATTTCAATTTTATTACAAGCTATTCAGGATAGTGTTGTTACTGTATTTAGTAGTGTAGATGATCGTTTTACTACCCCAATGACTAAGTCTGAAGTTGGGAAAGTAATTTCAGGAGATCCGGTAGATGTACCCATTTATGACGAAAATGGTAATTTAACAGGTACCAAGCAAATGGTAAATGATATCAACTTTGATTCATTTTATAAGTTTCGTATTAAAGAAGAAGTTATTTTCGATAAAGAAAGTTCACGTTTGTTTTGGCGTATTCTGGGCATTGCTCCAGTTAAAAATGTAGTTACTTCTCAGGGGGTAAATCTTGGGGAAACTGAACTTTTCTGGGTATACTATCCGGATATGAGAGAAACTTTTGCTAAATACGAAGTGTACAATGGTAAAAACTTTGGTGCACGTATGAGTTGGGAAGAGTTATTTGAGAGCCGCATGTTTTACGGTAGAATCATAAAAAGTACTATTGACAATCCTTACGATCAATTTATAAAAAATTATAAAGGATTAAATGAAAATGGTATTCTACAACTGCTTGAAGGTGAAAATATTAAAGACAAGGTATTTAACTATGAGCAGGATTTGTGGAGCTATTAATATCAATACTAACTTCTTAATAAAAGCCCTCTTTTTAAGAGGGTTTTTTATTTGCGAAATATACCCTTTTTAGGGTATTGTACTATGGGCTGATTGCGTTTAGTTTTAAATCGGTTTTTCATAGGATATTGGATTTTAAACGGGGCTGGATTTTTATCCTGGCCCTTTTTTATTTTACTCCTTTTCCTTCAAACCCTTTATCAGCAATTCAGCTTTACGTTTCCCTATCAGGTTGGTTATTTGTTCAAGCG
>JBBRFX010000130.1:0-11663 GCA_038241275.1 Chitinophagales bacterium | reverse complement strand
ACCAGGTCATGGCACCCAGCTTTTTATTTGAAAATTTTCCGAAATAACCAAAGAGCCCACCACTTCCAAAAGTACGTATAGCCCAGCGTATATTTTCTTTATCCAGTAATGCCACATCCCTTATTTGTTCCCGATCTATTTTTACATCTTTAAAAAGCCTGTGAATAATAAGTTGGGTATCTGTAAGGCTGTATTCAATTGGTTTGTATGCAAACGCAACAAAATAAATTAAAATCAATACCACTGCACTAATTATTGGAACAGCAACTACAACTGTTTTAAAAATAAAAAATTGTAACCCAATAATAAAAGCATAAAGTATGGCTACTGAAATGGTAATTACTTTGGCCCATTTGTCTAATGATGTTTTGTAACGCATACTTTAAAATTAGTTTGGTTGTTATCAATGAAAAATAGCAGGTAAGTAAATATAAATGATTGTGAGGGAGTTTAAGCTCAACAAAATAATTGCAGGCAATCTGCAGGTTTTAACTGTATCAAAAAGATGAACCATTTATAAAAATGATCACAAAATTTTAAATTTTCAAATGCCGGATTTTTTATGCTGCAATGATGATAACAACGTTACCTGTTTTTTGCCCGGCTTCCACATATTTGTAGGCATCTACAATTTGATCTAAATTAAAATGCCTGTCTATTACAGGTTTGAATGCTCCTTTTTCAACAAGTTCTTTTAAAAAGAGAATGTCGTCTTTACTTATTTCAGGAATTGGAAATAAAACTTTTTTGCCGGCAGAAAAGGCTGTTGTTAATGCAAAGAATATATTCTCAGCATTTTTGCCTAATTCTGTAGATATATAAATTCCTTTGTCCGTTAACAATGGTTTACACTGCCCAAAAGAACTTTTACCAACAGCATCAAAAATAAAATGAAACTTATTTGTTGCTTTTGTAAAATCGGCTGTTTGATAATCAATCACAATATCTGCACCAAGCGATTTTATAAGTTCTACATTTTTTGTGTTGCACACAGCCGTAACATTTATTCCAAAATGTTTTAAGAGTTGCACAGCA
This sequence comes from Chitinophagales bacterium, assembly GCA_038241275.1. Classification (GTDB taxonomy): domain Bacteria; phylum Bacteroidota; class Bacteroidia; order Chitinophagales; family Chitinophagaceae; genus Ferruginibacter. The sequence goes on along the minus strand of JBBRFX010000130.1, from coordinate 10,628 downwards.
GCAGAACCTATTGCGCCGGTAGCGCCATAAACCATTGCATTTTCTCCTTTTTTTATTTTTGATGCTTTGATATTATTTAATGCATAATGAGCACCTTCGGTAATGGGTGCCGCTTCGGGAAAGTTTAAGTTATAAGGTAAATTGGTGACTGCTCCATTTTCAGCAATAGTTAAATATTCTCCGTGCCCACCAAAGGTTTTGTCATTATACCCAAAAACTTTATCTCCTTTTTTAAATGATGTTACTTGTTTACCGGTTTCCTCTACAACACCTGCAAACTCACAACCTAATATCTGAACTTTAGGGTGTATTAGTCCGCTCCAAAATCGCACAATAAAATATTCAGCACTGCGAAAGCCGGCATCTGTTCTATTTACGGTAGATGCATACACTTTGACTAATATTTCATCGTCTTTTGGAACGGGCCTGTTTACCTCCATTAACCTTGCTACTTCCGGAGGTCCGTACTTTGAATAAACAATTGCCTTCATTATTAATATTTTTTTATTGTTTGGGTTGATGTAAACTTACCACTAACTTTTAAAGGTTTAATTGTTGTTGGCTATTTCTAACAAATATAAATGACTGTGTTTTTATTTTCCTGCTTTCTATTTTTTTTCTGTTGATTCGATTTCAAATTCATATCCAACAGACTGTAGCATACATGCAGTTATTGGCATCAAACCCTAAGCGAACCACGGAACGCCCTTGCAGCATAGTAGGGTTCTGCACCGTTGTGGTACACAAACACAGTACTATAGCGGTAATCACAAAAGATGGCAGTATCCCTTCTCCAAATATATACGCAGTAAAGGAGATTCACCATTTAACCAGTTAAATGTTATGTCTATTTTTTTTTTAATCTGCACGCCGGGTTTAGTCAGGATGATTGAATTACATCGGAACAGTTTCAATAGGCAAATGCCAAATACATTTTTTACCTACTTATAAATTCCATTACTCAATATTTTTATTTAATTTTCAAAAAAGGTTAAGTATGCTCACTAAGTTTTACACTCCTCATATTTTGTTACAGGAATTTGTAAACTGTATAATGCTGGTGCATGTAGAAGCAGACCCGGCAGGCGGTCCTGTTATTTGTCCTTATCCACCCACTCCACAGAATTCTATATTTTTTTATATCAACGATCCGGTAAAAATGCAACAGGCTGCTGATTCCCGGTTTATAGTACAACCCCGCAGTGTGATCGTGGGGCCACAATTAACGAGGGTTTCTATTGACATTAATAAAAGCCACAAAGCTGTTCGGGTAGGTTTTCATCCCGGTGGGTTATACCGGCTGCTGGGCATTTCAATGGCCGAAATGCTGGATGAAAGTTATGATGCAACAGATATACTCGGCAGCCCTTTAAAACAAGTGAATATTGAATTACAGGAAGCCCAATCCTTTGACGAAATACATCTGATTGTTGAAAAATTTCTGTTACAAAAATTAAAGGAAATAAAAAAAGCTTTGCCCTTTGATATGGCCATGCTGCAACTGCTTAAATTAAATGGTAATGTAACAATTGAAGCGGTAGCATCCATGGCCTGCCTCAGTCTTCGCCAGTTTGAAAGGGTATGCAGGGAGCGGATCGGGTTTCCTCCAAAATTATTTGCCCGGCTGGTTCGGTTTTCAAAAGCTTACAGGATACGGGAAAACTGTCCTGATATTAGCTGGACAAGTATTGCGTATGAATGCGGCTACTTCGATCAGATGCATATGATCCGTGATTTTAAAGAGTTTGCCGGCGTGGCTCCAGGCATCATTGAAAAAGAATTGAACAGCACCCTCGTGCGCCTGCAGGCTGAACTACGTTTATAATTGTCGCTTTTGTACTATTTAACTGCTGCACAGTCATCGAAATTTGTCTTTAAAATAAGATGTTATGCACAAGTATTTTTTTCAACTGCTAATTGTATTTATTTGCCTTTTTGCCCAGGCATATGCCCAGGTACCCGATTCGCTGAATGTAATAAAAAGTAAATCTGCATTAATTTATTATAGTGCCGGTTATGAACAAAGGGCCAACATCATGGCAAACCGGATAGAAAAAGCAATCACCTGGTACCAGCAATTATTAGAGGCTAAACCCGATGTTACATTAATGGTATTAAGTGCTGCTGACTGGAAAAAGCATACAAGCATGGGTGCTGTATATGGCATGCCGCATATTAACCCAAAAAACAAAACATTGTATGTGGCCGCAGAAGATAATCCTTTTTGGAAAAGTTTTTTGCCGCCATTAAACCAGTTACCAGAAGCTTTAGGCTCACAGGTTCAAAAAGTTTATAACAACAATGGCGACATCAGCATGCAGGCCTTTTTTGATCTGCTGGCTATTCATGAACTTGGGCATGCTTTTCATTACCAGGCCGGGTTAAATATGCAGCGAAAATGGATGGGCGAACTGTTTGTAAATATTTTATTACATGCTTACATTGCCGAAAATGAACCGGAATTATTACCTGCACTTACACTATTTCCAAAGATGGTAGTTGCAGGTGGAAGTGATGAGTTTAAATTCACCAGCCTGCAGGATGTTGAGAATAGATACGATGAGATTGCACGGGATTATCCAAAAAATTATGGATGGTACCAATGTCGCTGGCATTCGGCTGCTGCAGGTATTTATGATGCTGCCGGCAAGAAGGTTGGCAAAAAATTATGGATGGCACTAAAAAGTAAAAAAGAAAAATTAACGGATCAACAATTGATTGACTTTCTTAAATTATCAACAGACAAAACCGTGGGGGATGTAATTGAAAAATGGGATGAACAATAAGGATATGAAGACGTGATGCTTTTTAAGATTTTTTCAATTACTAAAAATGCTCTATCGTACATCTGTAAATTTACCGGCATCCATTGATCCTATCGGAACACTACGCCAGTGGGTTTAATAGATTTTTATAAACTTAATTTTTAAACTTTGCAGAAAATATAAAATTGAAATTACTGTGCTTAGGAATATATTCAGTCAATTTACTGTACTGGTATTTGCTTTTCGTACATCTAATATTTTCTCTGGCGTATCCCATTTTTGTCAACAACTGTTAGCGCACGTGTAAAATCAATTTCTTTGTTGGTTATGATATCCTCTATAATCATCCCAGGCTCCTGAGGTTGAAACTCGTCAAGCCTTAAATAAATTACTCCTTTTTGTGGTTTATAATTATATCGAAAAATTAACTCCCCATAATCTCTGTCAAACGTCATTATTGTTCTTTCCTCATTAATCGCAATTGTCATAATCTCAGCATCTGTTATGCCTGGATTGTCCATGCCTATAGATACAACATCATAACCTTTTTCTTTAAGATAATAAATGCTCTTGTAAGGAAAATTTTCGTTAGCTAATAACTTCATAAAAGTTGTTATGCAGACTTCTTTATGGGAGAAAATAAAAGACCATCATGAAGACACTCCTGAATATATGCAAACACGGCTTGAAGAGACTCTTTCGTAAGTCGTGGATAATTTTCGAGGATTTGAGTTTCTCCCCACCCCTGCGCAAGTAGGCCAACAACATGTTCAACTGATATCCTCGTTCCTTTAATAGTAGGCTTACCAAGCAAAACTTCTTTGTCAGAAACTATATAATCTTTCCAATTCATATAGCGAATTTAACGAATTTTTAAATTGAATGGGAAGCAATTTTTGCTTGACCGCTAACATTGAAATTTAGTACCCACAAGTTCTCACTATTTACCTGTATCAGTATTTTATAGAGATTAAATAGAAATGTACAAGTAGGTGAAACCCTTATTGGAGATCTTTATTCAGCAAGAAGACGAAGTACAGCAACCAAAAGTGCAATATTTGCAATTGTTGAAATATTCGCTGATAGACGAACAGGAAATATAGATTTGCAGCACATCGAAAACCTTAAAGCATATGAGTCAAATTATGTAATAAAAGAGGCGATTTCAGATGAAACAAATATAAACGCATGCTTTTCAATTATATAAATATTTACACTATTGTCCGGCTAAAACTCTACCCATTCGTTTAAATGCTTACTGGTTGAGGGTTCTAGCCCCTCTCCTTTGGAGTTCCTGAGCACAGCGAAAGGAGCCAGCGGAGCTCATTGGGGTGAGGTCATGTAGGCTTGATAAGGGTTTCAAACATTTAGCCGGACAACAATAAAATAATTAGCAAAAGAAATGGAAAATATTACTATTACATATTCCCAAAACAGAAGTACAATGCTGCAAATTGATAATTAAATTATGTAGTTTAAAAATTGGTTGTGAATGACACATCATAATTGCTTAAATGGAAATTTATTTGCTTACACAGATGAAAACGGATACAGAATTAATAGACGCAATATTAGAAAATCGATATCCAATGTTTTTTCAATAAAATGATGAATCAATTTCCACATCCTTACAGCTATTTAAAAAACTTTGAGTTTATTCTACCTAATCCCAGAAAAAAAATTAACTACAGCAGCCATTAAAACTGCAGCAATTAAGCTGCTTTTATTTTTTATAAATTTCCTTCAAGCGCAGAAGTCGCCAATAAAAAGAGGCTGCCTCATCGTTTGGAGACAGCCTCATTTTTTTTTCATTAGCCTAATTTATTCAGCAGGAAAATCGGCACCGTTAGTGGTATCTTCCCAGGTGTCAAAATCAGTTTTTAATTCTTCCAGTTTTGCCCTTGCACCCTTTAGTGCCGCTGCACCCAGCAATAAACGCAAAGGGGGATTGGGCGATTCTGTTACTGCAATCATGGCCCTGGCTGCACGAACGGGATCGCCGGGCTGGTTGCCGCTATAACCACGGATATCTCCGGCGTTTTTGCCTGCCGTGGTTTCATAATCATCAATTTTTACGGTGCTGTCTTTGGCAGACCGGCCTGCCCAATCGGTTCTAAAACCACTGGGGGCAATGATGGTTACTTTTATACCAAGCGGTGCTGTTTCTTTACTCAATGCTTCCGAAAAACCATCTACTGCATATTTTGTGGCATTGTAAAAACCTATTCCCGGAAAAGACCTTAATCCCCCGATAGAAGAGATGTTTAAAATATGGCCACTTCTTTGTTTACGCATAAAGGGCAACACAGCCTGAGTCATTTTTGCCAATCCAAATACATTGATCTCAAACATCCTGCGCACCTGCTCCTCTTCACTTTCTTCAATGGCAGCAAAATAACCAATACCAGCATTGTTTACCAGCACATCTATTTGTCCAAAATGCTGAATGGCAGTATTTACAGCGGCAGTAATTTCTGCCGCCACCGTTACATCCAGTCTTACGGCAATAGCCGTTTCGGGGTAGGCATCTATAATATCTTTTACATCATCTGTGTTGCGGGCAGCTACTGCAGCATGGTAGCCTTTTGCCAGCACTTCCTGCGCCAGTGCACGGCCAAAACCTGTAGAACATCCTGTTATTAACCAAACTTTTTTCAAATGTTTTTTATATTTTTTTTTGAATTAGTCAATGTAATTATCCAAAATTTCTTGAGTTAAACACCCGGCATTTTTTTGGTACATTTCATTTTATAAAAATTTTTCATAAAATTACGAAGTCAAAATTTGAATTATTAAACATTATTTTATATCGATCGTAAATGTAGTAATAGATATTATTATTTATTATCAATACATTATAAAAATATTTTGACTGCTACACAATAAATATACTCAACACATAAATACATGATCGGCTGCAAATAAAAATTAAATAAACTGCTTCTATCAGGTTTTTGGCATATTTATTGTCATTCTTGTGTCATGAAAAATCCAATAACAATTTTGTTAATATCACTACACCTGTTGGCGTACACGGATTTTTCGCAATTAATCAGATTTCCTCAACTGCTTCATCATTACCAGGAACACTTATCACAAAACCCGCAACTACCATTTCTTGATTTTCTTGTGATGCATTATGGACATTTAAAAAATGGTAATGATGGCCAGGACAAAGAAGATATGAAATTGCCGTTTAAAACGATTGCTTTTCACATCACTGCTCAGGCTGCAATACTTCCGCATTTTACTTTTCATACTTCAAGGCAGATAGAAACCCTGCAGCCTCATACTTTTAGTTATTATCACCGGTTTATATCTGCAAACCCTGCAGCAGGCATTTTCAGGCCGCCCATTATTACTGCATAAAACTTTCACGCTATTTATCTTTTACATCATTGCATAAAAGCAGTTTAAAATGTTGTGTTCATCATCTGCATTTTATGACTGGGACCCCTATATGCCTTTGCATTAATTACCGAATGATAGAATATTTCAAATCATGGTTTTGAAATATTTTATATAACCTCTTAAAACATTATTGAAATGAAAAACACGCTTTTGGTATTTATAGCGCTCATTTTATCAACAACCATTTTTTTGGTTGCCTGTATACATGAGATTCCGCATGATTTCTGTTCTTCCGATCCCATTGCACTTACCATTAGTAAAACGGATGCTTCCGGCAATCAAAATAATGGTAAGATTGTGGCCACAGCCACAGGTGGCAGCGATTTTAAATTTAGCATTAATGGCGCCGGCTTTACAAACAATGGTATTTTTAGCGGCCTTCGCCCCAATACCACTTACGAGGTAGTTGCTAAAAATGCCTGGGGTTGCACCGATACTGCACAGGTTGAGATTGGTCTTTTTACTCCTCCCAATCCCTGTGCAGGAGTTATCATTACTGTAAACAGCAACTCAACAAATGCATCGCCCAATTTAAGCAACGGCAGCATCAATACCAGTGCAAGCCCGGCGGGTACTTATACCTACAGCATCAATAACGGAGCTTTTCAGCCTGCAGGAAGTTTTGGCAACCTTGCAGCAGGTAACTATACTATCATTGCAAAAAATGCAAGTGGATGTACCGGCGCAGGCCAGGCTACTGTTGGCACCAGTAATCCTTGTGCAGGAGTAACCATCACAGTTACTACCAGCAATACAAATCCGGGTGCGGGTCTGTCTAATGGCAGTATAACGGCTACGGCTACGGGCAGTACGGGTTTTACATATAGTATTAACAATGGCACTTTTCAGGCAAGCGGAAACTTTACAGGACTGGCTGCAGGAAATTATACCATTACTGCAAAAAATGCGAATGGCTGCACCGGTGTAACTACCGTTGCATTGGGAGCAACCAATCCTTGTGCCGGGGTAACCATTACCGTTAGTGCTACAAAAGTAGACCCAACAATCGGACAAACCAATGGCGCTATTACTGCTACGGCCATAGGCGGTACAGGATTTACCTATAGTTTAAATAATGGTACTTACCAGGCAAGCGGCGCATTTAATGCATTGGCTGCCGGTACTTATACTGTATCTGCAAAGAGTTCTGCCGGATGTATTGGGTCTGTATCTGTAACCCTTACAGGCATTAACCCATGCACGGGTACTTTGATAAACATAAGCAATAGTATTGTGAATGTAGTGCCCTGTTCTACACCTGCTGCAAATGGAAAAATCACCATCACGGCTTCAGGCTCTACAGGCTTTACTTATAACCTGAATTCCGGCGCTTACCAGTCCAGCAATATTTTCAGCGCCCTTGCCGTAGGTACATTTACAGTAGGAGTAAAAGATGCAAATGGCTGTGTAAAAACTGCGACTGCCACAGTTGGTACAGCCGCCGCAGGACCGCTATTTGCGGGTGTAAAAACGTTGATCATTAACCGTTGCAGCGGTTCCGGATGTCATACAAATGGAGGCAGTGCAGCGGGATACAATTTTGATAACGACTGCAGTATCGTTAATTATTGGAGTCAGATAAACAGATCAACCGTATTGTACACCATGACCAAGATGCCAAAAAGTCCACAAGCGCTTTTCTCGGCGAGTGAAAAGTTAATAATCACCAATTGGGTAAATGCAGGCCATACTTATGGCAACTAAATAAAAATATATACCCGGTGCTGATTTTACAGTGCCGGGTATTCATCAATCAATTCTGGTAAAATAAAAAACCAACTATCATGAAATTAAAAGGCATTTATTTTTTAATAATTCTTTTTTCCGCCTTCGCATTTTCGTCCTGCTATTACGACAAGGCCGATTTATTGTATCCGGGTACCAATGCGCCCTGCGATTCGATTACTGCAATTTCTTATTCACAACATGTAAAGCCGCTTTTGCAACAATATTGTTATGGTTGCCATAGTGGAGCAAGCCCATCGGGCAATATTGCCATGGGTACTTATGCAACAGATAAAGCGATAGCGGTAAATGGTAAACTTTTTGGAACCATCAATTACAGCAGCGGGTTTTCGCCCATGCCGGCAGGACAGCCAAAATTTTCCAATTGCAACATTGCTATTATAAAAAAATGGATAGACGCCAATACTCCCAACAATTAAAACCCGCTTTAAACAATGACCAGAAAAACCATTCAATATTCATTTATCGTAGTAGTACTCATCATTGCAGGCTCTGTTTTTTTTGCTTTTAAAGAATTTAATCGCACAAAAAAAGATGTGGCTGAAACAGAGGCAGCTTATACCCTCAGCAGCAATGATATTATTTCAGCATTTTCATCTGATGAAAAAGCAGCCAATTTAAAGTTCCTTGATAAAACCATTGCCATAAATGGTTTAATAAAATCAAATGACAAAGATGAGCAGGGAATGTATACCATCGTGTTGGGCGATAGTGCTTCCATGTCATCTGTAAGATGCAGAATGGATAGCATCCATAACCAGGAAGCAATTAACCTGAAGACCGGAATGCCCATAACCGTAAAAGGAATTTGCACAGGTTTTAATGCAGATGAAATGCTGGGATCGGATGTAATACTAAACAGATGTACAATTAAAATTAATTAAAAATTTAAACCATTATTCAAATGAAAAAGATCAGCATCGCACTAACTTTTTTAATCCTGTGTTTGCAGGCAGCACATGCACAGGATAAGTTTTTTACCAAATCTGGTAAAATAAATTTTAATGCCACCGCCCCGGCATCACCCGAAAAAATTGAAGGCATTAACAAATCTGTTACCTGTGTAGTGGATACCAAAACAGGCAATATGCAGTTTGCCGTTTTAATGAAAGGTTTTGAATTTGAAAGAGCATTAATGGAAGAACACTTTAATGAAAATTATGTAGAAAGTAATGTATATCCTAAAACAGAATTTAAAGGAGCTATCAGCAATAATGCAACAGTAAACTATACCAAAGATGGCGTATACCCGGTAAAGGTAAAAGGTAAACTCAGCATGCATGGCGAAATAAGAGAAGTGGAAACAGATGGTAAAATAACGGTAAAAGCAGGAAAGATAAATGCATCGGCAGTTTTCTCTGTAGCACTTACCGATTATAAAATCAGCATCCCTGCTTTGGTGGCAGATAAAATTGCTAAAAAAGCAAACATCATTGTAGACTGTTCATTGGAACCCCTTAAATAACCAATCCCATTTTTTAATAACTCAACATCAACATCATGAAAAAAAGCTTTTTATTGGGGAGTTGGTTTTTATTATGCCTCCTTAATTTTCAGCCTGCAAAGGCACAGGATGATTTACTGGCTTTAGTGGAGCCGGATAAACCTAAAAAAGAAAGAGTGAAATACGCTTTCAAATCTCCAAGGGTTATTAATGGGCATTCCATGGAGTTCCTTAACCCGGGCACGATGGATTTTAGAATCCTTCACCGGTTTGGCCCACTGGACCAGGGCTATAAAAATTTCTTTGGCTTTGACCAGGCCAATATGCGCCTGGGCCTTGACTTTGGTTTGCTGCAAAACCTGATGGCAGGTATTGGAAGAAGCAATGTAAAAAAAGAAGTGGATGGATATATTAAGTATGCACCCATTCGCCAGGCTACAGGACCGGGTAGATTTCCTGTAACCATTGCGCTGGTTACAGGTATGACCATGAATACCTCGCCATGGGAAATACCCGAACAAAAAAACTTTTACACTTCCCGCCTGGCCTATTATTTTCAAACCATCATTGGACGAAAGTTTAGCGAAAGTTTTACTTTGCAGCTATCCCCTACCGTTGTGCACAACAATCTTGTGGCCAATCAAAGCATATCCAACGATATCTATGCACTTGGTGTGGGTGCAAGGTTAAAGGTTTCGCAACGTATTGCACTTACCTGCGATTATTACCACAATTTTAATGGCCTGGTAGAGGATGTAACTTTTGACCCACTTTCTATTGGCGTAGACATTGAAACCGGCGGACACGTATTTCAATTACATTTTTCCAATGCAGTAGGTATGAACGAAAGGGCATTTATTATGGAAACAACCAATAGCTGGGCAAAAAAACAAATGCGTTTTGGCTTTAACCTAAGCAGGGTTTTTCAAATAAGTAAAAAGAAAAAAGAAAAATAACGACAGTGTGGTTAATGGTGAATGGTCAATGGTCAATGGTCAATGGTCAATGGTGAATGGTCATTGACCATTCACTTTTCACTTTTCACTTTTCACTTTTCACCTTTCACTTTTCACTTTTCACTTTTCACTTTTCACCTTTCACGTTTCAGTTTTAACTTGTCACTGTTCACTTGTCACTTTTCCCGTGTCACTCTTCACTTTTCACTTTTCACTTTTCACCTTTCCCTTTTCACCTTTCACTTTTCACTTTTCACTTTTCACTTTTCACTTTTCACTTTTCACTTTTCACCTTTCACTTTTCAC
>JBBRFX010000129.1:0-11782 GCA_038241275.1 Chitinophagales bacterium | reverse complement strand
GAAAATTCCGGTTGCCAAATCCGGATTTACATTAACCTCAGTAACATTACTGTTAAATACACAGGATATTTCAGATCGTTTTTCAAACTCTTCACTTTGCCATTCCATGGCGGCCAATAAACCGAGGTCATCTAAAATACTCGGCCGAAGTTCAGTGGCAATTCGCCTCACCGTTTTTACAGTTAAGTCTATCAAATGAATCGTTTCATTAATTTTAAGTTTTATATCATTATCCTGGTTTGTAATTTTCCTGCCCAGCCAGGAGATATCCATTTTTAAACCGGTAAGCTGTTGGCCCAATTCATCATGAATTTCCCGGGCTATATGAGTTCGTTCTGTTTCTCTCACTTTTTCAAGGTGGGTAGCCAATTGCCTTAATTGTTCATGCGATTTATTTAGGGCTTCTTCTGCCAATATTTTTTCCGTGACATCATTGGCCAGTACCAATCTTGCATTATGGCCTTCATAAAAAATATTATGCGTAATGATGTTTACTTTTATAATGGTTCCATCTTTTTTCTTATGGTCCCAAACACCGGCAAAAATTACACCGGTACCCTTTGATTCAGCATCAAAATCAATATATTCTTGATGCTTATCTTTTGGCCTGATATCAAAAGTGGTCATCTTTAAAAACTCTTCTTTGCTATACCCATAAAATTCTATTGCAGCAGTATTTACATCCAGAAAATTTTTTTCCGGAAGTGAAATCATCCACATGGGCATGGGGTTTTTATTAAACAAGAGGCGGTATTTTTCTTCGGATGCCTTTAAAGCTTCCTGCGTTTTTTTTCTTGTGGTAATATCCCTCACTATTCCTATAAACCTGCCATCGGCCAATAGTTTGGCACTGATTTCTACTTCAAGTAAGCTGCCATCCTTTGTTCTAAAAACCCGCTCATTCACAGTTATTTTTCCTGCAAGAATTTCATCCAGCTTTGGTGGATTTTTTTCTACCTCTTCCGGCGGCATCAAATCATATATACTAAGTTTTAGCAATTCTTCTTTTGTGTACCCGGAAAGTTTTACGCCATTGGAGTTTACATCCAGCAACTGCCCGGTTAGTTCGCTTATAAAAATGCCATCCGATGCCTGTTCTACTATTGTACGGTAACGCTCTTCGCTTTGTGCTAATTCTTCCTGCGATTTCAACTTTTCAGAAATATCCAAACCCACTCCCATCAGGCAGGTTTCTCCTTCATATTGAATAACCCTGCCTGTAAAATAGTAGGGTGTTTTTACGGCGTTTTTACTTAACAAATGAGCTTCTACAAAATCTTCTCCATTAATAAATACATTGGCAATTTTATTTTGAACTAAATCTTTTTCATCGTCATCAAAAAGTTCAATGGGATGCAGTCGTTTTATTTCTTCAGTTGAATAACCTGTTACATTTGCAAAATTATTATTCCACCTGTAAAAATGTCCCTCTTTGTTATAAAGGTAAAAAACACCCGGCAGGCTGTTAATGATAATATCAGACAATTCTTTTTCTAAAATGATCTGCTGTTCATTTCTTTTTTGCTCTGTTATATCCTGCATAGCTCCCAACATACGTATGGCTGCACCATTGTCGTCATAAATAATATATGCCCTATCGCTAATCGTAAGATATTTATCATCCTTTGTGCGAAACCGAAATTCTTCTAAAACAGTAGAATATTTATTTTGTAATGTCCGCTCCATATTTCCCATTACTTCATCCCTATCCTGCGGATGGAGTCTGTCTATAAAATCTTCAATATTCACTTCAGTACCCACGGGCATATCAAAAAAGCTGGAAAATATTTCATTGCCCCATATTTTATTGTCAGTAATATTCCAATCCCATACTGCATCATTGGTTGCTTTTGATACCAGCAAAAAACGCTCATTCGATATTTTCAGTGCTTTTTGAGATGCCTCTATTTTTTTAACAGACTCATTTTTTTCTGTAACGTCTATCAGCGTACCAATGATGGCAGATTTGCCAAGGTATTGTGTTAACGAACCAAATACTTCTGCATAAAATACTTCTCCATTCTTTTTTAAACCCCTTAATTGATAATTCATACTATTAACACTGCCCTGAAACCTTTGGGATAATTTATTGAGCACCATATGCCGGTCTTCGGGATTGACAATATCTACCACACTTAATTTATTGATCATTTCTGCTTCTGTATACCCCGTAAGTTCTGCCAACCGGGGGTTTACATAAGCAAACTTATCTGACTGTACGATATAAACGCCTACCATTGACTGCTCTACAAGGCTACGGAATTTTGCTTCAGCTTCTTCCAATTCTTTTTGTATTTGTTTTCGGTTGGTTACGTCGTGCACCATACTCATTACCCCTGATACATTGCCGTTTTCATCCTTCAATACAGAATTGTACCACTCGCAATAAATAATCCTGCCATCTTTTGTAATATTTCTTATTTGTGTTAAACCACTATTAAATTTTTTTTCTGTTATTTCACGGATAGCTGTTTTAACCGTATCTATATCATCCTGGTAAACCAATGTTTGCAATAATTCTTTCTGCAAATACATTTCTTCTTTAATCCAGCCAAATATTTCTTCGGCTCTTTTGCTCCACTGTTTAATGCGCAGATTATTATCAAACTCCACAAATCCCATTGGAGTATTATTGATATGGTAACTTAATTTTTCATGCGTTATAAGTAGAGCTATTGCAGCATTTTTTTTGTCTGTTATATCATGGTAATAAACAGAAATACCATCTTCAGATGGATAAATAAGATCTTCAAACCATTTGCCCGTTTGAGTATCCAATAATTCAAGCCGCCGCGGAATATTATCCCGTTTGGCATTTTGAAGTGCATCATAGAACATCTCATTGCTTAACCCCGGGTTTTCATCCCATATATTTTTACCTATCAATTCATCAATAGACCGGTTGTGTAATTCTGCAGCCTTTTTATTTACGTAAGTATAGTTCCAGTTATTATCCAATGCAATAAATGCATCGGTTATCCTTTCAAAAATAATATTCAGTTCGGCTGCTTTTATTTTTACTTCCTCCTCCAGGTGTGTGGTTAGCCGTTGCAATTGCTGCTCTATACTTTTTCGCTCAGTAATATTTCTTATAACAGAAACAGTTCCTGCTTTTTCACCATTATCATCAATAATGGCAGATGCTGTCATTTCAATATTTAACAGGTTCCCGTTTTTATGAAAATGAATCAGTTCCCCTTTCCAGAAATCATTGTCCGCTCCGGGATTTATCATTTTTTCCAATAAGCTTTTACTCTTGGGTATTTTAAAAACATCATTGGCATCTTTTCCCAGTACTTCCTGTTCAGTATAGCCATAGAGTTCTTTGGCATAAGTATTCCAATTGGTAATTTTATTAAAAACATCGGTTGTAATTATAGGGTCAGAAATATTACGAATGAGTGAGGCATTAAACTTTAATTGTTTTTCTGCCTCTATTATCTTTTTAAAATCACGGTTTGTAATATAATAAGCAGTGAACAAAACAATTATAAAAAGAAAGGCCAGCAGGTAAAACTGGTAAGAAAGATTTTTAGAAAAATTTTGTCTTTGATCACTTGTACTTATTAATATTTGCTGATCATAATTTTGAAGAGATCCAATGGCGTTTATAATAGAATCAGACAATAATTTACTTTCTATATTATTTTTTAATACAATAGCCGAATCAAACCCTGCAATACGACGGTTTTCAATTACATTAACAGCATGGGTTGCTTTTTTACGAAGCAGGATAATTAAATGATCTAATTTTTTTTGTGGCGTTACTTCATTTTTTTCAAAAATATCAGCGAGTTTTAAAGTATCCCGTTTAATGCCTGCCATGCCCCTGTAATAGTTATCTAACTGGTCCTCATCTGCGGCTATATTATAAATATGCTGCCCGGAATCTATCCAACGGATATTTAAAATCATCTTTTCAAACAACAGCAGTTCCTCAACTTTTGATTTTGTTTTAACGTTGTCCTTATACACATATTGCAGATTATTAAATGCACCCCATACCAAAATAATTACACACATAAATGCTGCAGCATATATCCACCTGATTTCAATATTGGTAAAAAAATTTTTCATTTATAACTTCTATAAAAAAAATAAGGTAATTTGCCATTTCCAATAGCCTACTTAATCCTTAAATATATACTGTTAAATGTAGATTAATTTTAAGGTAAAAAAATAAAAATATGAATTACCCAATTAAAGGGATTGTTGTACTATTATTAGAACAAAACGAAAAAGAAAAAGATCTTTTTTTGCAAGTATTAAAAAATGCAGATACAAATGTTGTCTCAGTACTTGTTGCCACCAGCTTTAAAGAGGCACAACAATTACTGGAGCATAACAGGCCTGATATCATTTTTTCATCTGTTTTTCCTGATGAAGATAACAATGAGGCCTTTATAAATACACTAAAAGAACTTAGCATTATTATTCCACTGGTTATGATCTCTGATGACGATCATAATAATGTTTCCATAAAATCTTTAGCCTTAGGGGCAGATGACCAAATCTTCAGGAAGGAACTTTCGGGTCCTTTACTTAGAAAAACGATCCAATACAGCATAGAAAGAAAAAAAAATACGGAACAACTAAGGGAAGCCATAGAAAGGCATCAGCTAATTGCCAAAGCAACCAATGATATTGCATGGGACTGGGAAATAACCAAAAAAAATACCTTCTGGATTGGCAATGGAATAAAAAATATTTTAAAATTTCCCAAAAACGAGATGAACATAGCTGCTGGTTTTTGGGAAAATCATTTACACCCGGATGATAAAGAAAGGGTGATAAATAAACTGAAGCAGGTGTTTGAAAAGGAGCACAGTAATAATTGGGAAGATGAATACCGTTTCAAAAACCAGGAAGGAGAATATAAATTCATTTACGACCGGGGTTTTATTATTTATAAGAATAATGTTCCGGTGAGGATGCTGGGTATTATGGAAGATATTACTACCAAAGTTTTACTGGAGAGAAAACTGGAAACAGAAAAACTGCTAAAACAAAAACAAATTTCGGAAGCGGTGATTACAGCCCAGGAAAAGGAAAGAACAGAAATAGGTAAAGAGCTGCACGACAATGTAAACCAATTACTCAGTGCAAGCAGGCTGTACATTGATGCTGCTATTACAGATAAAAAAAATCAAGCTTTTCTACTTAAACAGGCATCTTCTTTTATAAAAAATGCAATAGAAGAAATAAGAATACTTTCTAAAGCATTGCATACCCCATTAATAAATGAACTGGGACTGAAAGAATCCATTAACAACCTCGCAGAAGAAATAATGGCTGTTAGTCATCTGAATATAAATGTGAATTGCGCAGATTTTGAAGAGGAAATGCTAAATGATAATTTTAAGCTTACTATCTATAGAATTATCCAGGAACAACTCACCAATATTTTAAAACATGCTAAAGCTGCCAATGCAAATATTATGCTCTCCAATAACAATCAGTTTGTTTTAATAGAAATAAAAGACAATGGTATTGGATTTGACATCAATCAAAAAAGGCAGGGAATTGGTATTACCAATATTCACAGCAGGGCCGGTATGTACAATGGAACAATCAAGCTCGATTCCAGGCCGTTAAAAGGTTGTACCTTGTATGTTCGTTTTCCGGCCAGTGAAGTTTTAGGTAATATTGTATTTAACAACAGCAATTATCAATAATTGTATTTAATATTATACTCACAAAGTTTTTAAACTGATACCAAAAATATGAACCGTTTTTTACTGATTGATGACCATGTAGTGGTTAGATCAGGATTAAAATTTATTTTATCTGATCTTTTTAAACCCTGCGAAATTGATGAAGCAGAAGATGGTGATACGGCTCTTGCAAAACTTAAAGAAAAGGAGTACGACCTGGTGATGCTGGACATAAAAATGCCAAACACTAATACGCTGCAACTAATGGAGTATTTTAGAATTACTTATCCTTTACTCAAAGTGATCATATTTTCCATGAACTCTGAAAGTATTTATGCTAAAAGATTTTTGAAAGCAGGGGCAAAAGGTTTTGTAAATAAAGATGCTCCACTGGATGAAGTGATCAAAGCCATAAACATGGTGCTTAGCGGAAAAAAATACATTAGCGAAACGATGCTGGAAATGCTGGCAGAGTTTGGCAGCACAAAAAAAGAAAACCTGTTTAATAATTTATCGCCAAGAGAATTTGAAATTGTTTCCCTGCTGCTAAAGGGAGAAGGAATCAGTCATATTGCCCATTCATTAAATTTGCAGGTTTCTACTGTTGGCACACACAAAGCCCGCATTTTTGAAAAGCTGAAAGTAACTAACATTATAGAACTAAAAGAACTGTCCAATATCTATAACATTTAATTTACCGGTGCATCATATTAAAATAATTGTAACTATTCAGTTCTAAATTAAGCCTTTCTCCTTTGATTATTTTATTTTTAAACTTTACATTTTTCGGATATTTTAAGCCTATAATCATAGCTCACATTATTCTTTCCTGACTTAATTACGAGACCTTCAGATTTATCTTTAAATGCTATTTGGAGACCTTTGAAACCAAGACCAGCAAAAGTTAAGGCCGTACCAGTATTTATGGAAATTTCACTACCTAATCCAACCATTAGTCCAATTCCTGCGCCCGCTATCAGACCAGTACCGCCATCTCCTTCAGAAATTAAATCTACTGCCCCTCCAATTATTGCACCACCCAAGGTAGTTGCCGCAATCCTGCCAGCTTGAGAGACTCCTTCAAAAATACCTTTTGCCGCCCAGCCGCCATCAGGGTCAATATTTATGATTGGATTCCCTCCCATTCCTACATACGGTGATGCAAACTGATCATAAGGATCCATCTGCACCCACCTACCAATCTGTGGGTCATAATTTCTTAGCTCAAAATCATTCCATGCAATATCTTCGTCATACTCACTGTAATCTCCATGGTATAAATAATTATTCTTCAAAGAGCCTTCTGCAACATCACCCAGTTTTCTTGAACTTATCGCCGCAATCTTTAAACCATAGGCATAATAATGATTTTCTTCTATTATTTGTTTGCGCTCATGGGTCACCTGCATGTTATCAAAATACACAGGCTCCGCACTTTCATTGCTTAAGTAAACATAGGCATAACCATTCTTTGGTACTTTGATGTTGGTCAATATTAATGCTGCTGCGCCATCGCTGGCTGCTTTAACCCGGTCAGATATACTACTCTCTTCCACAAAATTAAAACGCTCATCAAAAAATAACACCGTCAGGTAGGCTTTGGGCTTGTCCCCAATGGCATTCGATGCATCCGGTGCGGTGGCAGTTCCAAAAGGTATATTGCTGTAAGTATTGTAATAATACCTGATCTGGTCAAGACTTACGAAAGTTTTTCGCTTCAGCGGCTCAAACAATAACCCGGCGGAGTTGCAACTTGGGATACCAAAGGCTCAGGTACCTGGTTGTAGGAAAATGAATAATTGCCATACTGAGGGACAATCGCATTGTTAACGTCCTCTTGAGCAAAAGCAGTGGTCAACAAACTGCTCAGTACAATAAACAGAAAATTAATTATTCTAATCTTTGTTAATCCTTTCATTCAATTAGTTTGAGATCATTCGGGGTATGCTAGGTTGATCTGTTTTGCCACTCTTAATTTTGGTTAGTAATAAAATGCTGTAGTTAGCTTATTACTATAATGGGTATCATTTTTGTTATCCTGTAAAAGTGGATTCACGGCGATTTCAACCATTGTCAATCCTAATTAATTTCAAAAATCAAGGTAACTTCCCGCCAAGCCTCAGAAACCATTTTCGTATCAAGGGTAACGCTTGATAGGAGCTATAACCATAGTTTATATTCTATGAAAATCAAATTCATTTTCAATTAATAGGAAAACTTTTTTTATCAACCCGAGGATTCTTTTATTTTTATCATCCTCGTATAATGCCCCAAAATTTGAAAACCAATAATGTCTTTTTGTAATAATTTCAAAACAATAACTATCACTATCAAGATATGCTTGATCTATGTAACCATTATTTTCATCAAAGATTAAAAGAATATCCTCAGAAAATAAATCTTTCGTGAATGATGACCAGCCCGATTTCGGTGTTTTAATTTGACTCTTCGCTCTTATTACAAACCTTAATAATTGCGGTGCACTTACGGTGCTATCCTCAAAACGAATAGCTTCAGCGCTAAAATCATCCGTTGTAGAATTATAATTTACAATAAGCAGTCGCTGCCGCAATGCCAAACCTGGTATATCCATCCACATTCTAAATTGAAAACTATTAAAACCTGTATCTAAAGGCTTAATGGCCAATTGCGTACTCCAATCCTTGACACGGTAATAGATCTGCAAATATTGGCCATTGAGTTTTTTCGGAATTTTTATACTATCTGAAGAAGCATTCAACTCAAGTAAGACTTTTTTAAATTCAGGGTATTTCGGTGATTCGTAATTACAATTTGGAAAAACGGCCAATAAGGATATAATTAGATATAATCGTGTGATTTTCATTAACATTAAATTTATTATTAGCACAATTAGTAATTAAAAAAAGAAAGCTTGCAAGCTTTTGCTTACTATTTCTCTTATGTTGTACACACTCCTAAAATTGTCATAATTAATTTTATTATTTTTTTGTTTTCCCGGATAAAAATCGGTGTCAACGTCGAGGCAGTCGCAAAGCTCACTGGGGGCACCTTCATCCGTTCTGATTATTTTCAATCTTCCGTAAGGTGTAGCAAGAATTCCACCTACTTTATAGTAACGGGTTAAGCCAAGATCACCTATCGGAAAGCCGCTTTTGGTATCTCCCCCATCTAAAGAAAAATCTTCCACTTTGTTACTTTTAGTCCCGGCTCCGTGGGAGTGAATTATATATTCTGCTTTTTGCCCACTCTGCAGTTTTTTAAATTCTTTATCAATAGCCGGAAATGGCACTTTTTTGTATTTTTTGCTAACTATTGCTGTGGTGTACGTATAGTATTTGATTGTTTTAGATTTAATTTTCACATCAATACTGTAAATAATTGAAAGATATTCCTCGTCATCACGAATTGAACGACCATTATAGGAATTACCCCAGGATACTGCCGCTGCTTCAGGTGTATTCCAATATGGCTTGCCCTTTTCTGGTAGCTGTTTTAAAGCGCTTCCGTTGTTAAATGCTTTAATTGTCAGGTTTAGAAAATTAAGTCCAATACTGGTAAGACTAAGTCCCCGTATTAATCCATTAGAAATATTCCCAAAACCTGCAGCAGCATTTGTAGCCCTGCCTATTGCCCCTATTCCTTCCAGACCATCTAGATCAATGTTCTTAATAGGATTGTTGCTGGCATACTGATAATTTGTTAGCTCTGGATACTCCCATGTCAGCGGATCCAACTGGGGGAACCTACCTATTTGCGGATCATAATTTCTAAACCCGTAATCGTACCAGTTTAAGTCGCCGTCTTCCCACAGCTCTTTATCATTGTAAAGATATTGATTCCTTAACTGCCCCTCACTGCCATCACCCAGTTTTCTTGAACTGATGGCGGCTATTTTTAACCCATACGCATAATACGCATTTTCTTCAATTAACCTTCCTCTTACATGTGTTACTTCAAAATTATCAAAATACACAAATGTCTTACTTTCATTACTTAAATATACAAAAGCATAGCCATTTTTAGGAGCTTTCGATATCTGAGGCAGAATTCTCTGCCCATCGCCGCTATTGGTAACCCTCAAGGCATAGCTGCCCAGTCCCGTTACATTATCGTATGGAACAAAATTAAAATTCTCATCAAAGAATAACACATTCATGTAAGCTTGTGGAGTGGCATCAGTATTGGTATTTTGATTATTCAAAAAAGCACCAAATTCGCCAGGAGTCGTATTAATATTAGTAGTGATGTTGGTTGGTGTGCCATGCAAATTAGTGGAGCTGGCACCGTAACTCAAAGAACTAAACAGGCTGCTCACTATCGACGATAGTATATTGTTTGGAACGTTGTTATCGGGCTGACCTGTGTAGTAATAATCCGTTCTGGCGGCAATTTCATCGCCGGCCATTACTTTCAACATCATGTTAGGCCCTAATTTTTTACCGAAATAACCCAACTTGCTTACCCTGTTACCAGCATTGGCATTCCAACCTGCTGCATCGGTTTTATTTACCCTGGTACTACTAACTTCATTAGTTCCTTTCACCGGGTTGCCATTGGCATCTACCTGTCCAAACATTCTTTTACCGATATTCGATTTGAATATTTAATTTATTCATCCAAATCATAGAAATAAAATAATCGAATTTCGTATTTTTTAGAAATAGAAGATTGACCTAAAGCAAAAGTTAGATGCCTTATACCCCCTTGTTCTGGGCTAGGTGATACAAAGTCTGAAAAAGTTATTTCATTTTACTCTTTAAGAGAGTTTTTGATCGAGAGCGGAAGAAAGATTTCGTTCAACATATTAAAGTATTCCCTGGCGCCATTTTGGTTTTCGAATTGAATACACCATTCTTTCTGCAATATTCTTTTTTCGTTTTTCGTTTCACCTACGACGATTTTGATATATCCCGAGTCCATCTTAACCCCGGTTATCGGGCTTTTATTCATTGCAAATGAATAGCTTTTTTTTAGAACAGTTTCAGTCGTATTCATCTGCATGCTGGAAGAGAGGGAAAATGAGTCACCTGAATGACTTGTTCTTGTTAATCCATTTGATTGGGTTAAGTTTTTGATTACCGATTCAGCAGAAGTCTCTAAATTTATATTAAAATGTAGGGCATTTAAAGCTTTATCAAATGGTGACTGTGCCATGCTTATAGTTTGATTAAATAAGAATACAATTGTACATAAATATTTTATCAAATCAATTTGCCCATTCATCTGACAGATAATTTACGAATTTAAACTGATTATGATAACAGAAGGGCATGGCACCGTAATGATGGGTGACTTTATTGGAGGTTATAAAAGCGGAGACATTTATTTTATGGCGGGCAATCTTCCGCATTGGTTTAAAAAACAACAGCACAAAATGACAGGTGCTGCGGTAGTTGTTCATTTTAAACCAACCGTTTTTGGCGAAGATTTTTTACAACTACCAGAACTAAAAAATATTAATCATTTACTTAAAAGAAATGATGGTATTCAGTTGCAAAATAAATTAAAGAAAGAGTTGGCTGGCGTGATAACGGAAATTGACAATCTTACCGGTTACCAAAGAATTATACATTTATTGCTTTGCCTTCAAAAAATGAGCAGCAGCACATCATTTAATATTCTTACGCAAAATTTCACGGCTTCAAACAACAATGTAAATCCGTCTATTGAAAAGATTATTGAATTTTCTTTTAAGCGATATTTAACACCTATTACCTTACAACAGGTAGCAGATGTAGCCGCCATGAGTATTCCTACTTTTTGCCGTTTTTTTAAAAAGAATATCAAAAAAACATATTTCGATTTTATACAGGATCTCCGCATCAGCCATGCCTGCAAACTACTATCCAGTACAAATAAACCTGTTTTGGAAATTTGCTATGAAAGTGGTTATAATAGCTGGGCGCACTTCAGCAAGCAGTTTAAACACATTAAAGAAATGACACCAACGCATTATCGCAGGATGATGCTGGAGATTGGGTGATTTTTTTTAGTTGATAGTTAATAGTTCATTGTTCAAAGAAATGTAGTGTATATTAGTGCTTGTTCTAAACTTGCCTTTTGACGGGCCGTTTTTTTGACTCTTTCAAAAGTTCTGTCTTTGATTTCCGGTAAAATATTTTGATTAAAATAATCATGTATTTTTT
>JBBRFX010000128.1:0-11983 GCA_038241275.1 Chitinophagales bacterium | reverse complement strand
GGGATCAATATATGGTAGATGCCAAAGGGTACAATAAAATAATGGGAGTTGCTATAACTAAAGGTGAGCTAATAGAATTTATAAAACAAGAATTGTAATTTATAGAATGGAGCTATTAAAAAACCCCGGAAAACTTCCGGGGTTTTTTAATAGCTCCAGGTTAACTATCTTCTAGCCCGGCCTATTGCCAGGCCTACTTTTAAATTAAAGCTGAAAAAATTATCATTATCTTTTGTATTGCCTCTTTTTTTTCCGGGTAGTGTTTGTCTAAAATCCTGCCCCAGTTGCCTGTCATGGAGTAATAGTGCATTGTTTAGTTTAGCGCCTGCAAAATAATTAGCGTAAATACTTTCATCAATATATTTTGTGCTTACATCATCCAAATAGTCAGTATTTGTGGCCCGATACAAAAACTCTGCTCTTAAATTTATCATAGGTGAGAGTTCATATTTAACACCTGCTCCCAGCGGTATTGAGATGGAGCTTAACTCATATGGTTTCCTGTCGGGATATTCTGCAAAACCCTGCCCTTCGGTGCTTAATGGCTGAAGATCTACCCATGTGTTATTAAGCTTTGCCTGTGGATTAAATTTAAAATAGCCTATACCTGCCATAATATATGGAGAAAAGCGGGGAGGGTCCATTTCTTTCATATCCCAATCTATAAAAGCAAACAAAGGATGAAACTCTGCAATTAGTGCTATCTCAGTGATATTGCTTCTAAAACTTAAATTGCGATTATAGCGTGCAATAGCAATATCCTTTACGCCAGCTAATACGCTGTCATAGGCTGATACTTTACCAAAATTGGCTTCCAGTCTCAGGCCTACCATGGATTTATAAATTGCACCAAAGTAAAGTCCGGCAACCATTTCTGTATTGCCCATATTAAGGTCTTTGAAGTATTTGCCGCCAATACCTTTTTTTCCTCCAATGTCTGTAAGGCTATTCATTGCGCCTATGGAAGCACCTAATTCAAACATGAGTGGGGTATCATAATAGCCGTCGTTGTAAAAATAGTATTGGGCAGTTAGTTTATTTGAAAATCCTAAGAGAATCGTCATCAAACAAACTGCAATGCTAATTTTTTTAATCCTTTTATACATGATAAGGCCGGGTTTGTAAGAATAGTTATTAATTTTATACAAAGGAAACGATTATTGTTCAATTATTAGTTCACGCTTCTTTTGTTTGTTGAAAAGTTTACACACATCGGTTAGTCCACATTCATAGCATTTTGGCTTTCTGGCCACACAGGTATATCTTCCGTGAAGAATGAGCCAGTGATGCGCTTTATGAACGTATTCTTTTGGAAAATATTTGATCAATTGTTTTTCGGCAGCTTCAGGAGTTTTTGCGCCGGTAGTTAGGCCAATCCGTGCACTTACCCTAAACACATGAGTATCTACAGCCATATTAGGTTGTTCGTCTACCACACTTGTTATTACATTGGCAGTTTTTCTGCCCACTCCCGGTAGTCTCACAAGTTCATTTACCGTCATAGGAACTTTTCCATTAAACTCATCCATTAGCATTTTAGCCATTGCAATAAGATGTTTGCTTTTATTGTTTGGATAAGACACACTTTTTATCAGTGCAAATACATCCTCTAATTCAGCTTTACTCAAACGGTCTGCATCAGGAAATTTAATAAATAAAGCAGGCGTGGTGGCGTTTATCCTTTTATCAGTGCATTGGGCAGATAAAATAACTGCTACTAAAAGCTGAAACGGATTATTGTAAATAAGTTCTGTTTCAGCGTTAGGTGCATTTTTTAAGAAATATTCTATTAAAAAATCGTAACGTTCTTTCTTTCTCATAAAAAACCCCGGTTATTTTATAACCAGGGCAAATTTCATTAATACTGGCCGCATTTAAACATTTTCAGATAATTCTGAAATTGATTTTTCTGCATAGTTAAAAATATTATCTAATGTTTGTTTACGTGGAGATAACATTTTGATGTTGTTCAGATCTGATTGAGCACCGGTCATTATATTCATCTTTTCACGTAAACTCCAGTCTGAATTAAGCGCATCTGTAATAGCGGCTGTTTTTTCAGGGGAAGTTTCTTTGTACATAAATTGTAGCAAATCTTCCATTGTAAAATTGTGCATAGGCAAATTTAAGCTTGTTAAAATTTAAAAATATTTCATTGTCCAATTGTATAAACGCCTGTTGTAAGTTAATATTGTATCAAAGCGTATATTTTACCTTTTCGCTTCGGAATTTACTATAAATAGATCTTCATTGTCTTTTTTCATATAATATTTTTCTCTTGCGTATTTCTCAATTGTCTGCGCATTTGTTTTAAGTAAGTCCAGCTCAATACGGGTGTCCTTTATAAGATTAGTAAGGTGTGCTTCACTTTTTTGAAGCCGGGTTAATTTATTTGTTCTGTCGGCAATAAGCCCCCAATCTTTGGGATCAAAAAATAACATCCATACTATAAACAGTACAGAAGCTATTACATATTTGTTTTTTATAACTGAAAAAGTACCTGAAATGAACTTCATATTTAATAAGTGTATAACAAAGTAAGTAAATGCAGTTGTAATAGCAATATAATAATCAATAAAAAAGAGCAGAAATAAACTGCTCTTTTAATAATATGTGAACGGGCTGAGCGATATAAATGCCCACTACGCCTTACCAAACCTTAAAATATTATTTGCCAAACTTTATTTTTCCTGCAGGAAACTGGCCACTTTCACCCAAAATTTCTTCAATACGAATCAATTGATTGTATTTGGCTATACGGTCGCTTCTGCTGGCAGAACCGGTTTTAATCTGGCCACAATTTAATGCAACAGCAAGATCTGCAATGGTGCTGTCTTCGGTTTCTCCACTACGATGACTCATTATAGTATTATAACCTGCCTGTTGTGCCATACTCACCGCATTGATGGTTTCAGTTAAAGTACCAATCTGGTTCACTTTTACCAATAATGCATTAGCAATATTTTCTTTTATGCCTCTTTCAAGCCTTTTTACGTTGGTTACAAATAAATCATCACCTACCAGTTGAATTTTATTTCCCAATGTTTCTGTCATTAATTTCCAGCCTTTCCAATCGTCTTCGGCCATGCCATCTTCAATAGAGATAATTGGATATTGTTTTACCCAGTTAGCCCAATAATCAACCATTTTTTCGCTGGTTAGTTTTTTTCCATCGCTTTTATGAAAATGGTACACTTTTTTTGCTTTGTCATATATTTCACTCACGGCAGGATCTAAAGCAATTGCTATTTGCGAACCTGCTTTAAAGCCTGCTGCAGTTATAGCCAACATTACTGTTTCTATGGCTTCTTCATTGCTTTGAATGTTAGGGGCAAATCCACCTTCATCGCCCACGTTGGTACTATATCCTTTTTTCTTTAGCACTGATTTTAAGGCGTGAAAAATTTCTACGCCCCATTGCAATCCTTCACTGAATGTTTTGGCGCCCACCGGCATTACCATAAATTCCTGGAAATCTATTTTATTATCAGCATGAGACCCACCGTTTAAAATATTCATCATCGGGATGGGTAAAATTTTTGCGTTGGTTCCACCTATGTAACGGTATAAAGGAAGATTGGCTTCCAAAGCGGCAGCCTTAGCTACAGCAAGACTGATTGCCAGTAAGGCATTGGCTCCCAGTTTACCTTTATTTTCGGTACCATCCAGGTCAATCATCATTTGATCTATACCTGTTTGATCAGCCACATCCCATCCAAGCAACGCATCAGCAAGAATAGTATTTACATTTTTAACTGCTTTTAAAACCGATTTCCCGCCATACAATTTTTTATTGTTATCCCTTAATTCTACTGCCTCATGAACGCCGGTACTTGCGCCACTTGGCACTGCTGCACGACCCAGGTTTTCATTTTCTGTTAATACATCTACTTCAATAGTAGGATTGCCACGGCTGTCTAATATTTGACGGGCATTGATGGAGGCTATGTAGCTCATAAGCTTATTTTTTATTTTTTTTTATAATTGTTCAAAATTAAAGGATTATCCAAAATTATTAGCGTAAAAACTTATTGAATGATTAAAATCATTTATCATGGAAATATTGATCTTAATACAATAAAGCATTATCAATATCTGTTATGTACATTTGTAGTTCCGTATAACTTAAATATGAATAAAAATATGATAAAAAGCATAATAGTAATGATTATAATCATTACGTCCGTATCAAATATTTATGCTCAAAGTGTGGGTATTGGAACCAGCACTCCGGAGCAGTCTGCAGCCTTAGATATTAATAGTAACAATAAAGGTTTTTTACCTCCAAGAATGAGCACAACAGAACGCAACGCAATTACTAATAAGGTAGCTGGGCTGATGATATATAATACCAGCACAGCTTGTGCTGAATTGTATAATGGTGCTAACTGGATAAATCTTTGTTCTTCCCTGCCATCTTCAGTATTAACCAAAACTTTATTGGGAGGCAATCAAAATGATTTTGCCAATAATATTCAACAAACTGCCGATGGAGGTTATATAATAGGGGGAGCCTCCGAATCATCATTAAACGGGGATGTTACCGGAGCCAATAAAGGCGGAACTGATTGCTGGATTGTGAAATTAAGTGCTACAGGTACTATTACCTGGAATAAATTGTTGGGTGGCAGTGGTTATGAAGAAGTAAGGCAAATAAAACAAACAGCCGATGGCGGATACATCTTTTGTGCATCTACTGAATCTTCTGCAAGCGGAGATGTAATAGCAATAAACAAGGGTAGTTTTGATTGCTGGGTAGTGAAGCTGAATGCCAATGGCGATACTGCCTGGACTAAATTATTGGGGGGTAACCAGCCGGATTTTGCCAACGCTATTCAACAAACTGCCGATGGTGGTTATATTCTTGGCGGGTATTCTTTTTCTTCAGATACTTTGGATGTTTCTAATGTATCAAATGGTTTATCAGATTATTGGGTAGTAAAATTAAGTGCTACCGGTGTAGTGCAGTGGGATAAACTTTTAGGAGGGGCCGGAGAAGAAGAATTACATGATATCAGTCAAACGGCCGATGGTGGTTATATTGCCACAGGTTCTTCAACATCATCTGCAAGTGGTAATGTAACAGGAACTATACATGGTATATTTGACTTTTGGGTAATAAAATTAAATGCCAGCGGAACACCTGTATGGAATAAACTGATTGGGGGAAACGGTGAACAAATAGCCCGCTCTATACAACAAACATCTGGTGGAGGATATATTGTGGCAGGTAAATCCACTTCATCTGCCAGTGGAAATATTACCGGAACAAATAACGGGCTCAATGATTTTTTGATAGTGAAACTTGATGCATCAGGCAATATTTCCTGGAATAAATTGTTGGGAGGTAATGCAGACGAAAGTGCATATTCCGTTAAACAAACATTGGATAGCGGATATATTGTCACCGGTTCAACTGCATCTTCCGCATCGGGAAATGTAACACAAACCAGTTATGGTTTTGAAGATATGTGGGTGGTAAAATTAAATGCTGCCGGAACCGTAGAATGGAGTAAATTATATGGTGGCAATGAGTCTGACTTTGCAAGATCTATACAACAAACAACAGATGGGGGATACATTATTTCAGGGTTTACCATGAGTTCTGCCAACGGGTCTGTAATAGGAACCAATCATGGCGGTAATGATTATTGGATATTGAAACTGGATGCCAACGGCAATATTTTATAACCCGGCAATAAATAAATTCAGGAGTTAATGCTAAGCCGTTTTATTGGTAAGCTCCCGGAAAACATTCTCCAGGCTTTTTTCCTCGCTTTGTAAGGAAATGATGTTCAGATTTTTTTCGATACTTAGCTGCAGCAATTGTTTCTTTACCGCTTCTGCATCTTTACATTCAATATGGAATACAGCGTTTTGAATATTGTCTGCTTTATCAACTCCAGGCAAGCCCTTTAATAATTCTATTGCAATTTTTTCTTTAAATGCTACCGTAACCTGCTGTACCGTTCCATTGAGTTTTTGAAGATTACTCAGTTGATCATCGGCCACAATATTTCCTTTGTTGATGATGATCACCCGGTCGCATATGGCTTCTACTTCCTGCATGATATGAGAAGAAAATAAAATCGTTTTTTCCTGCGCCAGTGCTTTAATTACGTTCCTTATTTCTACAATCTGGTTGGGATCAAGGCCACTGGTGGGTTCATCTAAAATCAGCACTTCAGGATTGTGCACCAGTGCTGCGGCTAAGCCTACCCGTTGTTTGTAACCTTTGCTTAACTGCCCTATTTTTTTATGAGCTTCCGGGCTGAGGCCCACGGTAACAATCACTTCTTCTATTCTTTTCTTTGCTTCTTTAATTTCATGTACACCTGCAATAAAAGCCAGGTACTCCCGCACATACATGTCCATGTACAAAGGGTTGGCTTCAGGCAGGTAACCTATTTTTTTCTTTGCTTCGGTATTCTGTTCATCAGCCTTAATACCACATACGGTTATTTGTCCTGCATCTGCAGCAAGGTATCCCGTAATCATTTTCATGGTGGTGCTCTTACCTGCACCATTGGGCCCCAAAAAACCGACAATCTCTCCTTTATTTACTTTAAAGGAAATATTGTTTACCGCTTTTTGTGCGCCGTAATGTTTGGAAAGATTGGTAACTGAAATAGACATGTGTGCAATTCTTTAAAAAAGCAAAGATGCTTTTATTTTTTTTACCAATAAAGCTTTCTTTTTATCGTATAAGCATCACCGTTCCTTTTTTAAAAACAACCGGCTGGTTAATAAACTGGTAAGAGCAGGTACATACAAATACACCTGCGTTTTGAGCAGAACCCTTTATCGTTCCATCCCAGCCTTTACCTGTGTTGGTAGTGCTAAAAATTAACTGGCCATAGCGGTTGTAAATATTAAACCAGTAACTCAGTATCCTGCAGTTGATGAGTGGTTTGAATAAATCATTGTTACCAACGTTGTTGGGGCTGAAAGCATTTGGCACAAAAATATAAATGGGGCAATTGCTTACTTTAATCAAAACAGAATTGTTGAGTAAACAGCCGTGCACCTATTTTTTCCACCAAAAAAAATATCCGGATAAACAAAGCAGATAAGGGAATGGATACCCAGAATAAAAAGTTATGAGTGCCATTAAAAATATTGATGATACCCCATGGCATAAGTACAGAAAAAATCATCGTAGTCCATAAAAAGCTACAGAAGCATACTGGCGTGGAAAGGGAAAGTTTTTAATACGTTCGCTGCGCCCCTGATCATCGTAAAAAGATTTTAACAAGGCAAAAATTCCATATGCCTGAAGTCTTCAAAATAATTAAGATCTCTTAATTGCTGCAAACGAACGGCCTGCATGTTCATAATCTGGGTAGCCATATTGGCTTTATTTTTATACCGCTCCAGCTCAGAGATGGGTAAATAATGTGGTAACTCCTCCTCCAGTTTCTGAAAATATTTTTCTGTAAAAGCAGTATCATATAAACTATCCAACCTTTCATGGGAATGCTCCCACGGCCTGGAGGTGCGAAGCTGGTAGCGCAGGGCCGTTAGCCATGCAATATGCCTGTAAATAAGCTCCTTTTTTATAACATCGCTCTGCTCGCCATTTACAAAAGAATTTACTGCACTGCCAAAACTGCGACTGCTGTTGGTAATGCCTCCCCAAATTATGCGGGCCTCCCAAAGACGGTCATAACTGCTGTTATTTTTAAAGCCTAAATAAAATGCCACACTGATACCTAAAACACTTAGCGGTTGCCAGGGCAGGGAAATATCTATACCAGCCTGGTTCTTTACAAAATAAATAACCAGCGCTACGAAAGCAGAATACAGTAAGCCGTAAATGAAAGGCAATTTAGACCAGGCAAACGTCATCCAAAAGCCGTAATTTCTTTTGCTATACATAAGTCAGTTTTTTTCTATGGAAAGATAATTAATGAAGTCATAGTATTTGTTAGCCCTCAAAATATTTATCAACCTGTTACTGGCAGTATACCATTGCCACGATAGCGGGATTTGTAATTTTAATGATGAAGCACCATATTGCATCAAATAGTAAGGTTCTAACTACAAACAATCTTACAAATTGTTTTGTATAATTGTTTATGAATTTTAATCCCGGCATTAACAATAAAAAATACGCAGAAAAGTTTAAGAGACAGGTATTGGCAACATCCGGCTACAGGCTCAATTGATTTTTACGACAAACAGGTTTTATTATGCAAGCAATAAAATTGTTACTGTTGTTCCAATTGTATATAATGTCCGTGTTTTTTGAGCAGCCCTGTGAGTTCTTCAATTTCATCTGTAAATGATTTGAGCATCCATATTGTATGCTCAATTTTGAGTGCGTTTTCCACAGCAAGATTGTATTCGGCTGTTTGGCCTAAACCTAAATGAGCTTCTGCTTTATTTACTAAAATCCAGAATTGCTGCTGGTTTTGGCTGGTTACCTGGTCAGCAGAAAGATGCTGGTCTATGGTATAGGTCAAGGGTCCGGCATTTTTATCTTTTCTCCCTTTCAATTCATTCAGGTTCTGCTCACACATTTCCAATACTTCCTTCCTGATGCGGGAGGCACATACCATGTCTGCAATTTTATCTTCGGTTGTATTATAGATTGAAGAATCTACTCTTTTGTTGAGCAGGAAGGCTAAATTAATACCATGGTAGCGGTTGCGAAAAAGATAATATCCCCGCTGGTAATAATGAATGGCATTGCTGAGGTGTTGCTCTTTGCCTAAGGCTTTATACAGTCGTTTTTCTATTTTACCAGCCAGCGTAACTGTTTCTGTGTCGTTGGTATTTTCCAGATCCAATAGACTCAACAATTGCATGGCTTCCTGCAACGCAGCAACAGTATCCGGTTCTTTTGCTTTATACGTTGCATATGCAAGCCTTTGCACAAGGTATGGGTCAAAAGTTTCCAAATGGCCCTCATGTTTGTTCATATCATGAATGGCTTGTTTAAAAAATTCTTTCGCTTCTGTGTATTCTCTTTGCTCTATTGCTTTTTCGCCTTGTTCTGTCATTAGAGATAGAGAATTTTTAGGTCCTGTTTCTTTGGATATTTCCTGCTTTTCTTCCGCAATGGCTGTACTTACCTCTTCCAATTGCTCCAAAGCCTTTGCTACTTTTTTTTGCATAGAAGGAGGAATAAGTTCCTGCAAGTGAGTATACACGGGGCTATCAGGATTGGGTACTTTTAGTACCTCATCAATCGTATCGCCCAACACTTTTCTAAATCTTTCTACTTCTTCATAATCTATGGCGCTGCCCAGGTGTGTGTAAGAAGCAATTTTTATATGATTAAGATCAAAAGGATAAGCAAACTTATCTTCAGAAATTACGATGGTGGTACGTTGCCGCAAGGCATGCCTGATACCGAGTTCATAAAACGCATTTACATTGGCTGTAGAGATATCGGCTATTACAATATCTGCATCCAGCAGTTGCTGATACATGTATAAATCTATCGGGCCCGAATGCAGGATTTCATCTGCACGCACACAAATAAGATTTTTACTTTCTACAACGGGCTTTATTAAAATTTTGTAAGTCTTGTTAAGATCCAGTTGCCGGCCTGTGGCCAGGTCGGTTTTAATTCCAAAACCCATTACTACAAAGCAACTGAGTTTTTCTTTTTGTGCAAGGCCTTGATCATTCATACATCTTAATTTAGTATGGATAAAAACGGTTTGGGATTAGATAGACAAATCATTCAACTTTTGAATGAGCACAAAAATACATTACATACTATAGTTATTTGTATGAATGGGTTTATATTTTAGAGAAATACAAAAAGCATTTTGAATTGACATAAATCTGTGGGCAAGATTTGGTATTTATTTTCATCAAAATATACAAACAAAAAACCCTTGGCAACCTTACTATTTTTTTTCTTCTTCTACTGCTTCCAGCCTTTTGAGCAATTGACGGATGATTTGTTGCTGCAGCTCATTTTGTTTTATTAAAAGCGCTACTTTACCATTTAATTCCTGCGTGGCTTTTACTATGGGTGCAATCAAATCATTATAACGCACACTATACATGCCAGCATCGTCTTTACTGATGATGCCGTTATTATCTGCCCCTGCTTTATTTAGTGTTTCTTCTACCTCTTGTGCAATAAAACCATACTCCGTTTTTTTACTTTCATCATTGTTGCGATAGTAAGAAACAGGGCGAAGTTGTTTAATGAAATCTAAACCTAAAGTGGATGTTTGGATGTTTGATTTAAAGCGGCTATCTGAGCTAACGGTCCACGGAACCTGAATGCTTGCGAACGTAATACTTGAGTTGCCAATCCTAACCTGGTTATCATTAAGTATGTTTACGTTTGCGTTGTATCCGATAGCAATATTATTTGACCTGGCAAAACCCAGTCCTGTTATGGATTTTAATGCACGATATCCAATAGCCACATTATAACTCCCACTTACATTGTCAGAAAGTGCGTCTTTTCCAAAAGCAGTATTATAATTTCCGGTTGTATTGTTTGTGAGGGCACTGTCGCCCATAGCTGTATTGCCATCTCCGTCGTTATTGTCCTCTAAGGATCCAGCCCCCGCAGCACTATTCAGACTTCCGGTTGTGTTTGAAAAAAGCGCTCCGTTTCCCGTAGCTGTATTTGAAAATCCTCCATTGTTATAAAGTGAAAAGGCTCCCACTGCAGTATTTGAACTGTTTGTATTTAAATATAAAGCTTTATACCCTATGGCTGTATTTTCAAAACTGGAAGTATTAGAGAACAACGTGCCAAAGCCGAAGGCTGTATTGAAAAAGCCGATGCCATTATTTTGAAGTGCGGAAACGCCCATGGCGGTATTTTCATATCCTACTGAATTTAACCGAAGCGCATTCCATCCTATAGCCGTGTTATTACTGCCTGATAAATTTAACCGAAGTGCATCCACCCCGCTGGCTGTATTGTTATTACCAATGGTATTGGTAAACAAAGCCCCACTTCCTGTGGCGGTATTAAAAAAACCAATTGTGTTGGCAAAGAGAGATGCAATACCATAAGCAGTATTAAAACTGCCTGATTGATTGGAATAAAGTGACTGATACCCGCTGGCAACATTATTGTTACCAATTGTATTAAATCGAAGCGCCTGATAACCATTAGCTGTATTATTAAAACCGGTTGTGTTTTCATAAAGGGCATCTACGCCATGGGCAACATTATTGTCGCCTGTTGTATTCGATCGAAGGGAGTTTGCTCCGCTTGCAGTGTTAAAATCGCCCAAGGTATTGGCATACAATGCATCGCTGCCTGTAGCGGTATTTCTGTTGCCCGTTGTATTTACCCTAAGGGATAAACTTCCGGCAGCGGTGTTATAGCTGCCACCTGTATTCTGCGAAAGGGCTTCATCACCTATGGCAGTATTATCTCGACCACCTGTATTTGAAAAAAGCGTTGATTTCCCAATGGCCGTATTGAAATTTCCAATACTTAGCGGATTTAATGCATTGCTGCCAAAGGCGGTGGTCAGGGTAGTAATTTTACCTGCTGGTTGATTGTTTCGTTTAAAAATAAAATCTACATTGTCTGTTGTGCCTATAAAATTATATGCGGTACTTGTTCCGGCATTACCTTTTAATCCCCAGCCGGCATTGGTTCCCACGCCCTTCCAGCTTAGGGAACTTTGTTCCCAATAATAAAATCCGGGTAAGTTTGTACCTGATGTATTGGTTAGATACACCATCATGCCATTTTGGTTTACTGTAGGTGCAGTTACTGGAAAAATATTTATTCTTGGTATAAGCATACCATCCTGGTTGGTGGGTGCGGCAGGGTTGGCGGCGGCAATATCTAATTTTGATTGTGGTACTATGGTTCCAACGCCGGTGTTTTGTGCATGTGTCATCAGAAAAATTAAAAAACACGAAATAGTTATAGATATTTTTTTCATAAATAAAGTTTGATGCGTTTTCGTATCAATAATTTTCAATTTATATTTTTGCAAAACAGATTATTGTTTTATAACCATTACATTAAAATTGATAT